>JACZIY010000330.1 GCA_014860845.1 Anaerolineaceae bacterium | reverse complement strand
ATATAATTAAAAGTTAGAATTCGAGAATTTTCTCGAAGGAGGTGTAAATGGCAGAAAAAAAATGGTAACCAGCGAAAACTCAATATTGTGAACATGCGGGCGTTGAAGTTCAATTGGAAGTTCACGTCGTTTTACCACCTGAATATCTACCCGATCAGCCACCTCGTGTGGTAGGGCACAGATGTTCAAATGGTTTACAATGTAATCTCCTGACTCAACCTTCCTGTGTGTGGGCAGGTACGAACCCTGCATATGATCCATTCAGCGAAGAGGAATAGGTCAGAATCGACCTTAAAAATAAACACGCCGTCAGGCGTGTTTTTCATTGCATAGGTATTTGTAAATTTGTTTCTTTAGATAACTCTTAATTTTTTCCCAACTCGTTCAAAAGCCTGCAGACAAAGATCGAGATCTTCTTTCGTGTGCGATGCAGAGAGCATGACACGAATTCTTGCTTTTCCTACTGGAACGGTTGGAAAGGCCAATGCCATAGCAAATACACCTTCGTTAAATAATTCTTTGCTGAAATCTTTTGCCAATTTCGCATCCCCTAACATTACGGGGGTGATCGGTGTTTGGGATAATCCAGTATCGAATCCTAATTTCTTCATTTCTGCTTTAAAATAATTGCCATTTTCCCATAATTGATCAACCAACTCAGTGGATTCTTCTAACAGGTCAACAGCTGTCAAACAGGCGGCCACATCAGCCGGTGTCAAAGCGGATGAAAAAATGAATGGTCGACCACGCTGTCGAATCCATTCAATTAATTTTGCATTACCTGCAACCATTCCACCCATGACGCCGAAGGCTTTGGACATGGTACCGACCTCAATATCCACTTTTCCATGTAAGCCAAAGTGATCTACAATCCCACGCCCACCTTTACCTACGACACCTTCTCCATGAGCATCATCCACCATCAACATAACGTCATATTTGCTGGTGACTTCATAAATCTTGTCTAATGGAGCCAGATCACCGTCCATACTGAATACGCCATCGGTAATCGCTAATAGTCTACGATACTTTTCTTTATTTTCCAAAATTTTAATCTCCAAATCCCTGGCATCAGCATGGTTGAATCGGATGATGGTGGCACCCGATAAACGACAACCATCGATAATGGATGCATGGTTCAATTCATCTGACAGGATTCCATCATCTTTACCCACCAGACAGGGAATAGTCGCCAGATTGGCTGTAAACCCTGATTGGAATGAGATACA
>JACZIY010000329.1 GCA_014860845.1 Anaerolineaceae bacterium | reverse complement strand
TCCGATATGAACCACTATAAACTCCAAACTCTTTCAAATTATGAAGGGTTAAAAGAATTCTATCAAAGGAATGAAAAAAACTGATGAAAGAATGTTTTTCCAAAACTTAAGAATAATTTCAGGACATTTATCTATGCCAAGAGTGACATCTAAGGTTCAACAAGTTGGCAAAGAATCATTATAATTTTTAATAGAAAATATCAAAGTAAAAATTTCTATTTTGTTTTCGAAAAAATCTCAGGAGAAGAAAATGACATTAATCTCATATCAAGAAATAAAGGCCTCACATAAGATATTAGCTGATTTTTCATATGACATCAAAAAAGTTGTTAATGGTTATTCCAACCGAACACTTTATATTGATCTTGGAAAGTTACAAATTAAAAGTAAACCAGTTTCTCAAAAAATGAAAGAAACATTTACTGGTGGAAAAGGTTTTTGTTTGTGGTTATTATGGAATGGGACACAACCTAATACTAATTGGGATGATCCTGAAAATGAGTTGGTTTTTTCATCTGGTCCCATTGGTGGAATTACCATGTATCCAGGAAGTGGAAAAGTAACTGTTACAACGATATCACCGTTGACTCATTCTGTGATTGATAGTAACGGCGGTGGTTATTTTGGACCCTATCTTAAGTTTTCTGGATGGGATGCTCTCGAGATTCAAGGGAAAGCAGATCAGGAAGTCGTCATTTTTATTGACGGTGAAAGTGGTCAGGTTACAGTTGAAGCCGCACCGTTAGATCCTATAGACACACATCTTGTAAACACTGCGTTAACGAATATGTATGCGAAAGATGAAAACGATAAGAGGAACATTTCTGTTATCTCAGCCGGTCAAGCTGCAGAATTTATCCCGATCTGTGGATTGAATATCAGTTATTTTGATCCAAAAAGAGGAGAAGTAAGGTTTAAACAAGCAGCCCGAGGCGGAGCAGGTACTATATTGAGAAATAAACACATCAAGGCAATCGTAGTTCGTTACAGTGCATTATCAGCCAACAGTAACGGGGTAGCCAACATGGAGTTGCTGCGTAAAGCGGGATCGAGAATAAACAAAGAGATTTCATCTTTTGATGCATCTCAAAATGATATGCGCCATACAGGTACACCTTATTTGGTGGATATTATGAATCGCTTCGATTTGTTACCAACTTTTAACTTCAAGTATGGATCTCACGCAGATTCATATAAAATTGCCGGTGATATCTGGAAAAAAAGATTTGATCATCGCGGACCAGATGGTTGCTGGTATGGATGTACAATGTCCTGTGCACATGGTGTTACTCATTACCATTTGAGAACGGGTCCCTATAAAGGTGATGCAGTTTTTGTTGATGGTCCAGAATACGAAACTCTCGGTGGTTTAGGGTCAAATATTGGTGTATTTGAACCAGAAGACATCTTAGAATTAAATTTTTATGCGGATACTTATGGAATCGATACAATTTCTTTAGGAAATTCGATTGCATTTGCAATGGAGTGTTACGAATTAGGAATACTTGATAAAGAAATAACAGGTGGTTTAGCGTTGACATGGGGAAATTCTGATGCTGCACTAACTCTTGTACACCAAATGGCAAAAGGTGAAGGATTTGGCCTTACCGTTGGTCAGGGTGTACGAGCCATGAAGCAAATATTTGCTGAAAAATTTGGGGCAGATCCGGGGATTATGCAGGATGTCGGAATGGAAATTAAGGGCATGGAGATCTCAGAATATATATCAAAAGAATCAATTGCTCAACAAGGTGGATTTGCTTTAGCATCAAAAGGGGCACAACATGATGAAGCCTGGTTAATTTTCATGGAAATGGTGCATAAACAACTTCCTACTTTTGAGGATAAAGCAGAAGCATTGCATTATTTTCCCATGTGGAGAACATGGTTTAGTCTGCACGGTTTGTGTAAATTACCTTGGAATGACATCATTCCGGAAAGTAATAAATCAGCTTCTGAACCTGCAAAAGTACCTGAACATGTAGAGAATTACACCTGGCTATATGAAGGCGTTCTTGGAAAAAAAATCACACCTGATGAGATAATTGTACAATCTGAAAAAGTATATAACTTTCAACGTTTATTTAACCTGCGTCTGGGGTTTGGAACCAGGGATCATGATTATCCACCGTATCGGGCAATGGGACCGGTGACAATCGCAGAATATGAATCGCGAAAAGATCTCTATGATGCTGAATTAATTGATATTGGCATAAAAATTGAAAGTCTATCCACAAATGAGAAAGTAGTAGCAATAAGGGAATATCGGGAAAATCGGTATGAGAAATTGGTCGATGCTGTTTATAAAAGGCGTGGATGGACAAAAAATGGTGTTCCTACATTAGAAACTGTGAAAAGACTGGGGATTGATTATCCTGATGTACAAATTCTAATTGAAAATAATATGTAAAACCAACATGCGAAGCCTGGAATATTCCTGGCTTCGTTTTTTTAAACCAAAAAATGGCAGAAACAATGGAATCATGACGCAACTAAATATTATTCAGATACAGTAAAATTACTAGACAGAACGCACCAAATCGAATAAACTCAAAAATGGAATAGGAAAGCGCATGGCTTTGCAATTTGCAAAGTGACGAGGATGAAGGTTCCCCAATGCAAATTGGGGTTAACTGAGCGGAGAGAATCCCAGTTCAGGAAAATCGAAAGGTCAGCGGAAGCCTTCCAGGTGACAACACCTGTGCCTATTCAGAGATAAATTATGAAAACATTTTCCTGAAAAAGCGGAGGTATTTTTATGTGTGGAATTGTCGGTTACATTGGCAGCCAAAATGCTACACCCATCATCTTAAATGGCTTAAAAAAATTAGAATATCGAGGATATGATTCTGCTGGAATTGCTGTATTACAGGGTGGAAAAATTGAGATCCGTAGAGATGCTGGAAAACTAAATAAATTAAATGCAATGGTTTCTTTGCAACCGCTGGAAGGTCAGCTTGGAATAGGGCATACGCGATGGGCAACTCATGGGATGCCAACAGCTGAAAACGCTCATCCACATATTGGTAGCACCGGTGAAGTTGTTGTTGTTCACAACGGTATTGTTGAAAACTTTATGGAATTAAAAGAAGAGTTGGTTGCAGAAGGTGTGAAATTCAATTCTGAGACAGATACTGAAACGATTGTTCACTTGATAGAAATGTATATGGGAACCGGTGATGATTTTGAAAAAGCAACGACCAATTCTTTGAAGAGGTTAAAAGGCGCACATGGGATTGTAACCTTCACGACCAGAGAGCCCGACAAAATCATTGCTGCAAGAATTGGCAATGCTGGTGGGGTGGTGGTTGGTTTTGGTGATGAAGGAAATTTTGTTGCTTCAGATATACCAGCCATCCTTGAGCATACCCGAAAAATGATTTTCCTGGATTCAGAGCAAATGGTAATTATTAAAAAGGATTCAGTCCATATACAAGATTTTAATCGCAATCCTATTACTCCTGAATTTCACATGATCTCCTGGGATCCGGTTTCCGCTGAAAAAGGTGAGTACCGTCATTTTATGCAAAAAGAAATCCATGAACAGGTGCGGTCATTAACCGATACGCTGGCTGGTAGAGTAGATTTTGATAATGGACTCATTCAACTTCCACAGCTTAATCTGAATAAAGAATTAGCAAATAGAATAGAAAAAATTGTAATAACTGCTTGTGGAACAGCTGCTTACGCAGGTATGGTGGGAAAAATTTTAGTCGAATATATAGCAAAAATTCCGGTGGAGGTTGAAATTGCGTCTGAATTTCGCTATCGGGATCCTTTGATCAATTCAAACACAGTTGTGTTGGCAATCAGTCAATCAGGTGAAACTGCAGATACTTTAGCTGCGATGGAATTAGCAAGACGTAAAGGTGCCATTCTCTGGTCTAATGTGAATGCTATCGGTTCTCAAGTCATGCGAATTTCTGATGGTTATATATCCATGCAGACCGGACCGGAAATTGGCGTGGCTTCTACAAAGGCTTTTACAGCCCCATTGGCGGATTTATACATGCTTGCTGTCC
>JACZIY010000328.1 GCA_014860845.1 Anaerolineaceae bacterium | reverse complement strand
TTCGTGATGCTGGCTGGGATCATTTGGGAGAAATGGGGGGCTGGCAATATTTTCGTAAGCGAACAATCAATGGGGAAACCCCTGAAATTTACAGTGATAATGAATCAAAGAAAAAGAAACATCAACGGATTCTGTTATTTCTTGTAATCTTCTTACCTATTTACTCAAATGCCCTCTTTATGACCAATCGCAGTTCGAATATTTTTGTTCAAGTAATCACATTTGTGATGTTTGTTTTAATGTTAATCTATATTTATGCAATGTTGAGATTATTACGACGCATCACCCAACTGAAAAAGAAGATTTAGTTAATTAGTAAGTAAAGATTGGTTGAATATCGAATTCTTCCATCAAGGATTGCATTTCTTCATCAGAAGGTGTTTCTTCATACGAATCAGCTGCTTCTATAATAAAAGGAAGCAATTCCAAATCACCTGCTGAGATCACAAAAGTATTCTGCATCCTTAACGCCCAATAGATCGATTTTGCAATGGCTTGAGGATTGGTTAATGGTTCATAAAAACAAGTGTTATGCGTTTTGGGACGGTTATCCCAGGCTCGACGGGCAATGGCTTTAATCGTCTGGAAAGCTACATTTCGATTCAAGCAAATCTCGTAGAGGTCATTAAAATCATTTGCATAACGCGAATTTTGCATCTGACAATAGTTATAGGGTAACAAGACAGAGTCAAAATCAAAACGCTCCAGACTTCTCTTATGAACAGCAGGGACCTTGCTGCCATGCCCGGTAACACCTAGATTTTTTACCAGACCCTGCTCGCGTGCTTTGATAAAAGCTTCTAATGCACCACCTGACCCCATCGCTTTTTCCCAACCAACAGGATTGGTGAGACCGTGCATCTGCCACAGGTCAATGCTATCCACCTGTAGTAAATCCAATGATTTTTGAAGATTTATCCAGGCGCGATCGAAGTCTCTACTTCTTGTTTTCGTAGCCAGGAAGAATTCATTGCGATGATATTTCATCCATGAGCCGACCAATTTCTCTGCTTTGCCATACATAGGCGCTACATCAATGTGATTCACACCGTGTGCCAACAATATGTCCAGTGTACGATCTGCTTCCGCCTGGGTGGAATCACTGAGAGCATAAGCACCAAAAATTAGACGTGAGCTTAAGTGATTACTTCGACCAAATAATTGTTTTGTGATCATACGCGTTCTATGTAAAAAAAGGCGTCAAATTATTATTTTTCTAATTTTTCGATAATCAATAGAAAATCAATCTTGTGAATCCATAAAAAATTGATACTCACGTTAGGAACAATAGCCACAACTTCTCCTCCCAGACTGTTTAGGAATTGTTCTAATTGATCCTGATCTCGCGTCATCTTGAGATTGTATTTGTGAACTTTGTATTTCATTTTTACTCCAAATCATGGCAGCATTGACACATCAACGATTAAGTTAGGTGAAAGATTCAGCTTGAATATCACAATGTTATGATGGATGATTGTAATTATTTTTGTTTCTCATCCTCGAATGGAAGGCATAGGTTCATTATACAAAAAATGGTGGAAAAATCAAATTATAATTTGTTTATATAAGTTGAGATTTAGATCTTAATTTTAAAGCAATACTCGAGATACTGTATTTTATGAACTAATATCCCGAGTATTGGTTTGTTATGACTTCAACAATTGATCGATGACTGTTCGCATCTGGTCGCGATAGTCTGTCACTGCTTTTCGTCCTGTTGGTGTTAATTGTATGATCGTGCGTGGAACCCGGTCTACAAACTCTTTTTTGATGGATATGTATCCGGCTTCCTCCAGTGTGTTCAGGTGGGAGGAGAGATTTCCACGGGTCAGGTTTACCTGGTTCATGAGGAATATGAAGTCCGCGTTTTCCACAGCTGCCAGGTAGGCCAGAATCATCAGACGGGGTGGTGAGTGAACAATTCGATCCAAATTTGCGATGGAGTCTAAGTTCTTTTCGTCTGCCATGCTTCTCACTCCTCTTTGATGATAGGATATCTTTTGCGGAATCTGATCATCATTATAAAGCTGATCAACAAAACCAACCCACCCAATGAAAGAATGGGAATATAGGTCTCGATGTTCATCCATCCTCCCAGTGCCGGTAACACTACAGTCAAAATGCTATAGATTAAGAAGCGTGGTAGTTTAAAGTAGAGGAAAGCAAATAACGCTGGGATTCCGAACAATAATCCAGCCAGTGGAACCATATGGTATTGTTGTTTTAACGCCTGCATTTCAGGTGAAGCCGATGTATCTCCCACGAAATATCGTGC
>JACZIY010000327.1 GCA_014860845.1 Anaerolineaceae bacterium | reverse complement strand
AACCGATAGTTAATATCAAAAGATACCAGATAACCACCATAAGGATCGAGTTCTGATTTATTAAGCTGCTTCTATTAAAAATCTCCGACCAGGTGCCCCCCTTTGTTTGAACTTCTAATCGATCAGGTGGTAACTTCAAACCATTTGGAGCTTTAGACACATCGATTGGCCTCTGAAAAACAACTTCCTCTAAATCAACTTCTAACAAGGCTTGTCTTACCCGTTCTATCGAAAATGACTCGGATTTTTTGAAAATGAATACTTTCGGATGATCATAAACGGTAAATGATTCATCAGCATATTGGTCATTAATTTGAATCGGACCCAGATTAGGGTGACTGACAAATGTTTCTATGAGATCAAATCCCAATGGGCTGCTAAATGGAGGTTCTAAAGCATAAGCCCGCTTTTCCATTTCATCTCCACTACAATCACAATCAAACAAGAGCTGGTAATAACGTAGAGTTAATGGATATCGAGTCACAAGGCGTGGCATTGCATCATAACCACGATTACTTGGTACGATAATATATTCACTATGGTCCAAAATCTCGATCATCCTATCCCGTTTTTCCGGAGTGTCAGCTTCGTACAACTCCAAATTAAAGGCAGAATATATACCTCCTACGTTGTATCCATCAATACCCAATGGCAATGAATCATCCCAGGATGTTTCCAGGGTAAAATTCTCTGCTAGCAATTGAATTGCATCTCCCTCCACCAATTCATATTTAACTTTATAAACCTTATTCTCTTCCAAACTAATTGTTGGGAAAAGAAACTCTTCACTTAATCGTATCCCAGGTTCTGAAAATTGTAATTTCTTCTCCGAGACAGCTAGTGTTGAATTTTCGTCCCCATCCTTCAGAATGCTAACTCTAAAAATTGCAATGGATTTGGTAAATTTTTGCTGGAAATTTTGTAGTACGATTTCATTTATTTTTAGATCCTGGTCTGCAGTGAATTCTGCCTTTCCAGTATAGATACCCGGTTCTTGATTCGCGAAAGTCAAATTTACAAGAAAGACAATATCATCCTGATTTGCTCTTTTAATTTTAATTCCATCAAAAGCAATCTCTGTATTATTGCGAAATCTATAATGCAGAAAGTATGAATTTCCAGACTTTAATTCCGTTTCACCAGTTTTTATAATTAAACTTTTCTGGTCTTCATCATCGGAGATCACCCATCGAACTTCGCTGATTTTTTCTTTACCTTCTTCATCAACCGAAATCCAAAAATGAGCATATGAGCCAACAAGCTTTATTTGCGGAGCGGTAATCATAGATGATGTGCCACCTGACTTGATCTTCAAATCTATTGTGACAGGTGCACCTTTTTCAACCATTCGGTTGTTAAATACATTGATTGGATTTGAATTTACCAAACCATCAGTTTCAACAAGAACATTTAATGGTCCTGGAATATTTTCTAATATCCACCTCGAAGCTTCCACTCTTGTATGTGTGCGGGTGTATATACGTGTGAATGCAAACGCATAAGCGAATGTTCCAAATATAACAATGAATGCTAAAAATAAATTGATTACACTCTTCCAATTATTCCGAATTTTCATACTCGAAATTAAAGGTTTTTGAATTTTCCATTTATTTATCGAGAATTCAAACTTTGATTTTTTCAGAATCTCAATTAATGCCCAGGCTGCAAACATGATCAGAAAAGGGTATATTGGTATAAAGTACCGCATATAACGCCAGAATTGCATATTTTGCCATAGGAAATATGCAAAAACCCAAACAAACGGAAAAATATGCTTTCGCCAGTCACCCTTCCAAATTTGATAACCTGCCCACCCCCAGCCAAACCAGGCCATCAATCCAAGTGGTAGTCCCATGCCCCATAGAACCATATTCACCCAGGCATATTGAACAGGACGAGAGGTCCAGTGATGATTGGGTGGCCATTCCGAATTTCCGGCAACCTGATTGGTGACTTCTTTGATTACTTTGAGCCATTTTTCATTTATTGTTACATCCGAAATCGTTGGTCCATTAAATGCATAAGGCTGGAATATTCTGAAGGCAAGAAAAGCAAATAATCCTGCTAAAAATAAACCAAGAAAAATAATCCAGAAAGATTTCCAAAATTTCGGTTTTTTAAGAACCAACAGCAAGTACAAAATCCCCGCAAATACAACCATCCCTAATAGAGGCAAAGTATTTACTTTGCATGCTCCAGCCATCCCAACTAAGAAACCAAATATTCCGAAATAGATATAATTCGATTCAGTAACAATTAGATTGGGTTTATCGATCGGAATTGCTAACAGGAGGAAATAGAAACTGAGTACCACGAAAAAAGTGGAAAATGAATCTACAGCAAAGTAATGCGAAAGTTGAATTGGTAACACTGCTGCAACTGACAATGCCGCTGCTAAGATAGCTACTTTTCTACCATACAATCGCTTTGCTAATAAATATAAAGCCCAAATCGCAGCTAAATCAAATAATCCAGAAAGGAATCTTCCCACCAAATTAATGGAATCATAATTGGTCATATCCACCCATTCAGCCACATATCGGGTGACAAATAAGGGAAGCATGCCATAAGTGTATGACCCGCGACCAACCGGGTTTAATGTACTGTTTTCTGTATCAAAATATTCTTCGAAACTGCCAACACTATGAATTTTTTCTGCCACCATGGTTAGATAACGCTCATCGGGGTGTTGGTGTTTGCCTTCGTCCCAATTGATTCCAGTAAAGCGAAAATAAGCACCTAACAAAAATATGAGGATTAATATTACAGAAGAAAACCACGTGGATCTTGAGTGGTCTGGTTTTTTCTTTTGAGGAATAGATGCTTCTAGGAGCGTCTTATCTTTTTGTACTAACTCAGCTGAACCTGAAGACTCTTCAGATTCTATTGGATTTTCAATGATTTCAACCGGTTCAACAAAAAAATAGTCCTTAATCTTCTGTCTAGATTCTTCATCCAACCCCCAAACTTGATCCAAACGGTTGAAAGATGAATAAGGCCGAAGTGCGATGATCCTTTTTGCCAATCGAGGGGAAATGGAGAGAATGGATTCTAACTCTTCCTGACGAACTACATTTATGTTTATTTTTTGGTGATTGTTATTCATATATACCTGTTTATAAG
>JACZIY010000326.1 GCA_014860845.1 Anaerolineaceae bacterium | reverse complement strand
GATGGTTGCATCACCAGCTGGGGTGTGGCACAACTGGATGCGGACGTGATGAAAGCAGCCCCCAAACTGAAAGCCATGGCGCATATGGGCAGCAGTGTCAAACGCTTTGTCAGCGGTGCATTCTGGGAAAGAAAAATGCATCTGACCAGCACTGGCATTGCGCTGGCAAAAACAGTGGCTGAGACAACTTTGGGGCTTATGATTGTTGGTCAGAAACGCATCTGGCAATTGGCTCAGCATGTGCGTGCAGGTGGTTGGCGTGAATCCCCGGTTTGGGATCGCTGGTACGCCTGTGAGTTGTACCGTCAGAATGTTGGTATTATTGGTGCCAGCAATGTGGGTCGGCATGTCATTGAGCTTATGAAGCCATTCAAACCAAATGTGCTTTTGTATGATCCATTTGTCACAGCCGAAGAAGCACAGAAACTGGGAGCGACCAAAATGGAATTGAACGAATTATTGAAGCAATCCGATGTGGTTTCGATCCATGCCCCGGCTAATGGTAATACCCACCATATGTTGAATGCAGAAGGATTGGCTTTGATGAAAGACAATGCTTTATTGATCAACACCGCACGTGGCACATTGATCGATGAAAAGGCATTGCTTGCCGAATTGAGCAAAGGACGGTTCTTTGCCTTCCTGGACGTGACCGATCCCGAGCCCCCGGCAGCCGATAGTCCCTTGCGGACGCTCGACAATGTGGTGGTTGTACCGCATATTGCCGGTTGTATCGATAACTGTACCATGCTGGGCGAGCTGGCTGTGGAAGAATTAAGAAGGTTTTTCGCTGGTGAACCCGCGGTTTACCAGATTACCCCAGAATTATTTGAGAGGATTTCATAAAATGAGAACACGTAGATTGAAACATATTTTTCGTCCGGATGGACGCGCCTTTATCGTTGCCTTTGATCATGGCATGATTGATGGACCCGCCAAAGGAATGGAGCAACCCGCAGAGATCCTGCGCCAGATTGCAGCTGGTGGCGCTGACGCCATCCTGACCACCTATGGTACTGCCGAGAAATTTGCAGAGGAAATTGAACCGTTGGGTTTGATCATGCGTCTGGATGGTGGTGGCACCAAATTAGGTAAGATGGGACCCGGATCTTTATTCTGGACAGTGGATGATGCGATAAGGATTGGCGCCGATGCTGTGGCAGTTTCTGCTTTCCCAGGGGCACCGGAAGAGGAAGATTCTCTACGATCTCTGGCGATGATTATTGGAGAAGCGCATGCCTGGGGTTTACCTGTGATGGGCGAGATGGTGCCGGGTGGGTTTGATAGTCCGGATCATATGCGCACAGCTGAAAGTATTGCCATTGCAGCCCGAGTGGGGGCAGAGATTGGAGCGGATTGGGTTAAGATCCCTTATGCTCCTGGTTTTGAAGCGGTTACCAGCACCTGTTATGTACCGGCAGTCATCCTGGGTGGTGCCAAAAAAGGCAGTGAACGGGATATGCTCGAAAAAATCCGTGCAGCATTGGATGTGGGTGCCAAAGGTGTGGCCATCGGCAGGAATATTTTCCAGGCGGACAATCCACAGACAATGGTCGCAGCCATTGCAGCCTTGATTCATGAAAACGTCTCCATCGATGAAGCGATGAAGATTCTTAATAGTTGATATACAAAGAGGTGAAAGATGAAGAGATTTGAAAATCAAGTAGCAGTCATTACGGGTGCAGCCAATGGAATTGGAAAAGCCTGTGCCCAACGCTTTGGGCAGGAAGGTGCTTTTGTTGCTTGCCTGGATGTTACAGATGAGTTAAATGAAGCAATCGCAGAAGAAGTACGGGCATTGGGTACAGGGGCAGTGGCTTTGCACTGCGACGTGACCAACCCGGAAAGTATTAAAGCAGCCATCGATACTGTTATGCAAAAATGGGGTAGAGTTGATATATTGGTTGCTTCTGCCGGTATTTACACTGGTTCACCGTTGGTCGAAGTTTCATTAAAACAATGGAGCCGTCTCATTGACATCAATCTGACTGGCGTTTTCCTCACCAATCAGGCTGTTGCACCCATTATGATGAAACAACGCTCAGGCAGCATCATTAACATCTCATCCATGGCTGGCAAAACCAGCTGGCCGGCATCTGCGGAATACTCAGCTTCAAAGAGTGGTGTGATTGGACTGACCCGTTCTGTGGCGATGGAACTTGCTCCTTATGGCGCAACAGTCAACGCTGTTTGCCCAGGGAATACCCTGACAGATATGGTACGTGGTGTGGCTGGAAAAGTCGGTGCCATGGATGGCATGACCGGTGAGGAATGGCTGCAGATGCGGGCGAATGATTGTCCGATGAAACGCCTGGCAGAACCGTGGGAAATGGCAGGTGTGTGTGCTTTTCTGGCATCCGAGGATTCCCGCTATTTAACCGGTCAGGCCATTGAAGTAGATGGTGGATTGGTGATGTCCTGAGTTTATCGTCTATTTATTTGGGATAGATTGGTTGTGTTATCAACCATTTAGTACAAAATTCCTAAAAAATAGATTAAAATAACTTGATTCTGTCCATAAAAAAACAATACAATAAAGCTACACAATAAAAGATAAAGGATAAAGATGGAAATCGGGAAACGGATCAACTTTCGTCGAAAAGAACTGGGTTTAAGCCTACGTGAATTAGGGGATCTGGCTGGTGTAACTGCAAGCTTTTTAAGTCAAATAGAGAATGATCAGGTTTCTCCTTCGTTAAATTCATTACAAAGCATTTCTACTGCATTAAAAGTGCCTATCTTCTACCTTCTAAATGAAGGAACCAATGGCAATGTTGTGCGGGCAAATGAACGTACCAAAGTGTTTTTTCCAGACACAAAAATTGGTTATGACCTTCTAACTGCCGATTTCTCCAAACAGATGATGAGTTACATCATTCGCATGGAACCGCATGCCAACCGGGTTGCCATGACCCTTTCCAAATCCACCGAACAATGGATGCACGTCATCGGTGGAAAAATGAAGATTGTGGTTGCTGAAGACACCTTCATTCTGGATGTGGGGGACACGATCTATTATGATGGCGACATGCTGGTGGAGTT
>JACZIY010000325.1 GCA_014860845.1 Anaerolineaceae bacterium | reverse complement strand
ATACTGTATAGGTTTCAGTCATTTTATGTTTTGTAGGGTATGATCTATTTTAATGGGAAAGAAACCATCGAGATGGATATATAATTATTCACAAAACCCAGGCTAGCTCATTATCATCTTTGTCCGTTGAAAGAATCAGTGTCTTTGAACCTCTTAAATCTGTTAAATTCTGTTGCTCCAGTCGTGGTTGGAATTTCGGCTGTTTTGATTTTTTATACAGCTTTATTGCATTTAAGCCGTAAGCGTATTACTGGATCTTATAAGTTCAGAATCCTGCGAGATGTTCTGTTGGGTATCCAGATTCTCCAGTTGTATTTTTTGTCCAAAAATTTACAACTGGATTACCCCATTCTCTTCTTCCCCTTCATCACGCTGTTATTTGTCACCGGACCATTAAGTTACATGCGTTATCATATGTTCTTTTATCCAGGCGGAAAAATTCCTGATAAGGTCAAGTTGCAGCTCATTCCAGCCTCTATTGTCCTGGTTGGGGAGATCTGGTTCTATTTTTTCAATATGGGATCCAGTCGAGAGATATTACGAAACGTATTTAGCAATCCGCCTCAATATTTCATCACTTATGTCATATTGATCGGCGTACTGGTTACCCTGGTTCAAAATGGTATGTTACTGAAATTCGAATTAAGTTTTGTTAATCAAAAAGAAACACGCGAACCAGTGATGATATCCAGTGCAATATTAATTTTATATATGCTGGATATGCTCCTGGTAGCTGGTGGCTTCTACTTTAACAATCGTGTCATCCTGTTAACCGGAATTTTACTGATTGGTCTTACCGGGATCACATACCTGTTGTTTGAAAACCGTTTCCCTGATTTTTATCAGTTGGTCGCACGTGAGGAGCGACAGAAAAAATATAAGAAGTCGTTATTGGAGGGGGTCAGCAAAGAAAAAATCATGGAACGCTTGCGCGAGTTGATGGATCTGGAGCAGATTTATAGCCAACTGGATCTTAAACTGGATGATGTAGCGGCAATGTTACTGATCACACCGCATCAACTATCCGAATTCATGAATGATGTGATTGGCACGAATTTTGCCAGTTACATTAACAAATACCGCGTGCGCGCTGCGAAGAGTCTCCTGATTGAACATCCTGAAAAAAGCACCCTGGAAATTGCTTTTGAGGTAGGGTTTGGTTCCAAGGCTTCCTTCAATACTATTTTCAAGCAACAAACTGGTTTAACTCCTTCAGAATTTCGGAAAAAAGGTACAGTTTTATAAATCTGGACGACAAAATTTCAGATATCACTAAAATCAAAACATACTCTTTGTTTTTCTCAGATAAGTGCTTTCATTTACCATGCAACTGATCGTCATTGATTTTTTCAACTCGTTAACCATGAGGAGATTACAGTATGGAGCAAAAGCTATCAGTAGGTTTTAAGTTCTGTTTTGCCCTGGCTGAATTGGGTTTCACCACCTTACGCGCAGCCATGGATTTTTTTCTACTCTTTTATTACACAGATGTAGCAGGTATTAATCCAGCATTGGCTGGTAGTGCACTCCTGGTAGGAAAACTTACCTGGGATGCCATTAATGATCCTCTTTTTGGTTACTTTTCCGATCGAACGCGTTCACGTTTTGGTCGAAGACGAATCTACATGCTCATCGCTGCTGTACCACTGGCGATAGCCACCTGGATCCAATTTTCTTTACCAGAAGGATTAACCGGTATTGGTGCTTTTCTGGCTGTCTTATTGACTTTTTGGTTAAAAGACTCTTTCGTCACCATGGCAATTGTGCCTTATGCTTCCTTGCTGGCTGAAGTATCACGTGATTATAAAGAACGCACCAGTCTGGCGTTATATAAAAGTGCAAATTCTGTGGTTGGCTACATCCTTGGAGCTGCCGGAGTAACTGTGTTTGTGGGTCTGTTTAAGAGTTTGGGCATGAGTGTTAATCAAGCCTGGAGTGCTACAGGAGCTATTTATGGATCCATCGCCATGATCACTTTGCTCATCACCACCCTAACCATCAAAGAACCACCTGAGTATTCCTCTAATCCATCAACCATTCCCGTTATTCAGGGGTTAAAGTTGTGTTTCAAAAATAAACCATTTATTATTTTGATGGCAGTTTTCTTTATGGGTAGTTTTGCCTTTACTGCCCAGGCTACCCTGTTACCTTACCTGATTCAATATCAGCTGGGTATGGCAAACCAGACTTCGATTGTGCTGGTTATCTCGCTTGCAACCACCGGTGTTTTTCTCATCCCTGCAAAATTGTTATCAGATCGTATAGAAAAAGGGCCAACGTACGCAATAGGAATGGGGTTGGCAGCATTAACCTTCCTGCTGGCATTCTTTTTTGTTCCTTCGCATCCATCCCCAATCGTGTATGTGATTGCCTTTGTGTTAGGGGTGGGGTTTTCTACTCATTGGGTGATCCCTTACGCTATGATGCCGGATGTGATTGAATATGATGAAATGATGAGTGGTGAACGTCGTGAAGGGATTTATTACGGCTTTTCGAATTTCTTAACCAAATTTGCGGTAGCATTAGGGGTAGCAGTTCCTGGTTGGGTCTTGAATTGGTTTGGTTATGTACCGAATGCTGTCCAAACTAGCCAGGCTCTACTGGGAATTCGCTTATTCTATGCATTGGTTCCTGCGGTGGTCATATTTCTCTTTATACCTTTATTAATCCGTTATCCTATCACCAGTCAGACACATGCAAATTTACGACTCGAGCTTGCTAAACGAAAGCACTCTCCGCAGAAACATGAGGGTTAAATTCAATGAGCAACCAGCCTGATATTTCTTCCGAAGGAAACAACCAATCTCCTAACTTTATCATCATTAATTGCGATGACCTGGGATATGGTGATTTACCCGCGTATGGAAATACCGTTTTGAAGACTCCGCATATTGATCGTCTATCTCAGAATGGTGTACGGTTCACCTCTTTTTATGCCTGTAATTCACTGTGTACTCCTTCAAGGTTTGGATTATTAACTGGTCGATATCCCGACCGAGTTGGTTTGGGTTGGGTATTAGGAGCAAAGCGAGATGGACCACGCAGTACGGGCTCACGCTCCCGATGGACTGATTTTTGGGATCAAATAAATTGGAAAATTGCCCAAAGACTGACAAAGTGGGGTTTGATGGATTATCACCAACAACCTAAGGTGCGTGGCATTCCGGAAAGGGAAATCACCCTTGCAAAGGCTTTAAAGTCAGCCGGTTACCACACCGGGATGGTAGGTAAATGGCACCTGGGTGAATTTACGGTTGACCCGCAGTTTAATCCACTCCGGCATGGGTTTGATTTTTTCTATGGTGTCCCTCATAGCAATGACATGAAAGACTTTGCTCTTTACAGAAACGAAGAATGTCTTTCACCGGATTTTACTGAAATGGAAAAACTAACCGGTTTATACACACAGGAAGCGATTGGTTTTATTCGAAGCAACAAAACAGAACCATTCTTTCTGTATTTTGCTCACACATATCCACATCAACCTTTGCATGCATCTAAAAATTTCAAAGGGAAATCCAAAGGTGGTCGCTATGGCGATACAGTTGAAGAAATTGATTGGAGTTTAGGCGAGTTATTACATACGCTTGAGGAACAACACCTGTTGGAAAACACGCTGGTAATATTCACCAGCGATAATGGCCCCTGGTATAACGGCAGTCCTGGTTCCTTACGTGGTCGTAAGGGCCAGAGTTTTGAAGGGGGGTACCGGATTCCAACGATTGCCCACTGGCCAGATAAGATTCCACCAGCCAGTGTATGCGATAGTACTGCGATGAATATCGACTGGTTTCCCACATGTTTACAGCTCGCTGGAATTTCAATACCGGAAGATCGTGTCATCGATGGAAAGGATATCAGCAACCTCATTCTGGGTAAAGATACCACCTCACCCCACGAATGTCTATACTTTTATCACAATGAGAAGCTCGAAGCTATTCGTGTGGGACCCTGGAAATATATTCCCAAAGTTCACACATACACCTGGCCAATGCCATTGGACAAATTCTGGGGTTCAGCGGGTAGTGCTCAGTCTCCCTGGTTATTCAATCTTGAAACCGATCCATCTGAAAGCTACAACTTGAAAGATGACCATCCGGAGGTCATTGAACGCTTACAGCAGATGTTTACACAATGGGTTGAGGAGATGGAAGCGAATCCAGAAGGACGTAGATAATCGATAACCCTTAACAAACAAGCTAATTAAATTTATTGGAGGATGAAAAATGACTGAAAAGAAATTCGTACCCGATTGGATAAACAAACCGCCCGTTCCCGGCTCATACCGCTCGATTGTCAAAGAAGGACGGCAGGACCAGGTGGAAGTACCGACCTACCAGTATTTTCGCCAATTGCAGAAGGATCTGCAACTTGATGATGAGTACTTCACGAACAAACAGGATGGCAACCAGCCGATCGCCCCACTGCCTGCAGCGCAGATCGATCCGCTTTTTCTGGATGAAATCATCGCCATCGTTGGCAAAGAGAATGTCGAGGTCGATGATTACAATCGCGTCAAGTACTCGTACGGAAAACTGGCTGAGGAGATGGTCAGCTTGAAGCGTGGCGTTTTGCATGAGGTCACAGCTGCGGCAGTTCATCCACGCGATAAGTTCGACGTCCAGAAGATCGTTAAATTGTGCGACGAGAAAAAAGTCCCTATCTATGTTTTTGGCGGTGGTTCATCCTGCAATATGGGCTTCCGCCCGCAAAAGGAAGGCATCACACTCGTACTCAACACGCACATGAACAAGGTGCTGGAAGTGAATGAACTCAACCACACCTGCCGCGTACAGGCTGGTTGCATGGGACCACAGCTGGAAGATGCGCTCAATAACGCACCTGAACGTTTCCAAACCACACATAGTTTCACCAACGGACATTTTCCGCAGTCCTTCGAAATTTCCAGCGTAGGCGGCTGGGTGTTAACCCTCGGCAG
>JACZIY010000324.1 GCA_014860845.1 Anaerolineaceae bacterium | reverse complement strand
GGCTCGGTTCCTGACCTGATCCCCATCGATCTATTCCATCCCGTGAGGGGCAAATCGTGTTTTACTCGAAAATCCAATACAACATCAGATTCGACTCAGATTCTCAATGTTTATTTTGAAAATTCATAGAAATGTGGAACTGAAAATGCTATAGTATATGGAAATGATTACACTATTACCGAGGTTGCCACCGAATTGTGCGACGGGATGATCAATGGCGAATTTGGTAGCTTCGGGGTAAGGTGCTTTTTTCACTTATTCTTGACGACAATCTAGCAATCAACTTACAAGTCTTAATCCAATTTGAAGATATTCTTACGATAAAATCTGCTTTGTTGAGTTGAGCCTGATTAGCACCACCAGGAGCTTTCAAGAAGATTTATTAAGCACTTGATCATGACTATTGTAGGGTGAGCTTGAATGAATCACCAAAAAACCTAGAACTTATAACCATCATCAGATTTTATAATGAACGAGATCATGCCCGAATTGTTTTTTTAGATAAGTGAGGTCTATATGGGTCAATTCTCGCGTACATTTCGCATCTTTGTGAGTTCCACTTTCAGTGACCTGGTCGCAGAACGCAATGCATTACAGCTGAGAGTATTCCCGCGTCTGCGCGAGTTATGCCAGCAGCACGGTTGTCGCTTCCAAGCTATAGACCTGCGTTGGGGTGTCTCTGAAGAAGCCTCTCTTGACCAGCAGACGATGAACATATGCTTGGGAGAGATCTCTCGTTGCCAGAAGACTACTCCTAAACCAAATTTTATTGTTTTACTGGGAAACCGTTACGGCTGGAGGCCATTACCTTCTGAAATTTCAGCTAAAGAATTCGTGCATATATCCTCCTCTGTAAGTAGTGAGGACAATCAGATGCTTGAACGCTGGTATCGCCGTGATGAAAATTTTGTTCCTCCAACCTATTCGCTTCAATCGCGGACTGGAGAATTCTATAACCGTAAAAATTGGGAAAAGGTTGAAAATCACCTGCATGCGATACTGGAATCCGCTGCCCGACAGGTAGATCTGGATCCAGATGAATTTCTCAAGTACACCACTTCGGCTACCGAGCAGGAAATCATGATGGGTGCATTGCGCGTAGCAGATGCTCAAGATCATGTATTTTGCTACTTCCGTGAAATTGATGATTTACCTCAACACGAGTGCACTGTAAATTATATTGACTTGGATTCCGCTGGTAAATTGGATGACAATGCCTCTCATTTGCTGGTTGAATTAAAAAATCGATTGAAAACATATTTACCTTTAAACACCCACACCTATAAGGCAAAATGGATAGATAATTCGCCATCCACTGAACACCTTGAACAATTATGTGAAGATGTCTACCGCGATCTGTCGAAGATTGTCCTGGATGAAATTGCTCAATTTGGAAAAGTTAATCAACTGGATAGGGAGATAGCTGCACATGATGCCTTTTGTCAAGAGCGCGTTCGTCACTTTTTCGGAAGGGTAAATGTACTAAAGTCCATCGCTGATCATCTGAGGTCAGGCGATCACTATTCCCAGGTAGTGTGGGGCGAGTCTGGATGTGGTAAATCAGCGCTGATGGCACAAGCAGCGCTGCAAACACGCCAATCCTGGCCAAATGCAAAATTAATTTTCCGATTCATCGGTGCAACCCCAGAGTCAAGCAACGGGCGAGCATTGCTCGCAAGTCTATGCCACCAGATATCTCAGGCTTATGGTGCAGAGGAAAGCTCCATCCCGTTCGAATACAAGAAACTGGTTGAGGAATTTCCTAAACGACTGGCTCTGGCGACTAAAACGAAGCCTCTCATCCTCTTTATAGATGCCCTCGACCAACTCTCATCTACGGATAACGCCCACAACCTGAACTGGTTGCCAGTGCAAATGCCTGCCAATGTTAAGGTAGTGCTTTCAACACTACCGGGAGAAGGATTACAAGTACTTACGGGAAAGTTACCTGGCAGGAAGATAATTGAAATGACAGGGCTTTCTGCTGCGGAAGGCCAAGCGATCCTGCATGCTTGGCTTAAAGAAACCAACCGTGCCCTACGACCAGTACAAAAGCAGTACTTCCTTGCTCGCTTCAGCCAATGTGGCTTGCCACTGTACCTGAAGCTCGCATTTGAGGAAGCCCGACATTGGAAATCTTACGATGTCAATACTTCTTTACCCACTGATATTCCCGGCATGATCCGAAAATTGTTCGAGCGCCTCTCTCAAGAATCCAATCACGGAGAGATGCTGGTTGAACATAGCCTGGGTTACCTGGCATCAGCAAAGAATGGGCTGAGTGAAGACGAGCTTCTCGATATTCTCTCGATGGACAATGAAATCATCTCCGATTTCTTGCGTCGCTCGCCCAAATCACCAAGGGTCGATCGTCTGCCTGTTGTGATCTGGTCACGGTTGTATTTCGATCTCGAACCTTATCTGGCTGATAGAGAAGCGGATGGGTCAACTTTATTCAGCTTTTACCATCGTCAGTTAACCGAAGTAGTGCAGGAGGAGTATCTGTCAGATGATAGAAAGTTTAGTCGCCATCGAAGCCTCGCACAATATTTTCAGCAGCAAGAATTGTTTTTACAAAAGGGCGATAATCCTGTTTACAACCTCCGTAAGCTATCTGAATTGCCCTACAACCTGGCCTGTTCTGGATCTGGAGAAGCACTTTCTAAAACTCTATCCGAATATATCTTCGTTGAAGCCAAAGTGAACGGAATTGGGATTCAATCCTTAATCGATGATTATGACTTAGCATACACCTCTCAAGCCAAGGTGAACCCAGAAACGCAAAAGAGGTTGGGCATGCTCCAGCGAACGATGCGTCTTTCAGCCCATGTGTTGGCTGGTGATCCAAGGCAGCTACCTAGTCAGCTCACCGGACGGTTATTTGGAATTTCTAAGAGCTATGTCAAGGCCTTTCTGGAGGATGCCCGTCGTGAGGTCACCTGGCCCTGGTTACGGCCACTGAACGTCAGCCTGGAAACGCCTGGTAGTGCATTGTTACGCACCTTTTCCATCCATTCAGATGAGGTAAATGATGTAGCGCTCACACCGGATGGTCATATGGCTATCTCAGCAGCAGGCAAGACACTCGTGGTCTGGGATGTTACCGAGGGTAAGGAACTACGCACGTTATCGGGACATACCGATAAGGTCGATGCAGTTGCACTTACTCCAGACGGACAGTTCGCTATATCAGCATCAGGCAAGACACTTGTGGTGTGGGATGTTACGGAGAGTAAGCAACTAAGTATATTATCTGGCCATACCGATAAGGTGAATGAAGTAGCTCTCACACCAGATGGGCGGTTGGCTGTTTCGGCTTCAAAAGACAAGACACTAAGGGTCTGGGACTTGGAGAATGAGATATGCTTGCGTACTCTGGCAAAACATGAAAAGTGCGTAAATACTGTGGCCCTCACACCAGATGGAGAGTTGGCTATCTCTGGGTCGGATGACGAGACACTTAAAGTTTGGCGTGTGGCAAGCGGGAGGGTGGTGCGTACCTTGGTTACCCCAAAAAAACACGGTGTTTATACGGAACCCAGGCCAGTCACCACTGTAGCGCTCACGCCGGATGGAAGGTTAGCTGTTTCGGGGTCAAAGTTTAAATCACTCAAGGTATGGGATGTAGTAACAGGGGTTGAGTTGCATTCGTTGGTAGGGAATGCTGAATATATCACCGATGTAGCGGTTACTCATGACGGGCGGTTGGCTGTTTCCGCATCGAAAGACGGTTCACTTACAGTGTGGGATGTTTTGAAGGGTGAGAAGATAAGCGACCTTTCAGGGCATATCGAAGAAGTGAATGCTGTGGCACTCGCAGCTGATGGACACCTGGCTGTTTCAGCATCGAAAGACAAGACGCTCAAGGTATGGGACACTACCGACGAACGAAGTGAGGACTTCGGGAATGTGATAAAGTTGGTCACCCTTACAGGTCATTATGATAAAGTAGAGGCAGTCGCATTTACTTTGGATGGAACACTGGCTATATCAGGATCATCAGATACAAATCTAAAAG
>JACZIY010000038.1 GCA_014860845.1 Anaerolineaceae bacterium | reverse complement strand
TTGGATCAATTTTTAAAACAAATTCCTTCAGGGGGGCTCACTTCAGTTAATGTCGCTGCTTTTGACACAAGGATGACACCTGAGGATATTCGCAAAAACAAGTTCCTGGCAATCATGGTGAAATTCTTTGGTTATGCTGCTGAAAAAATTGCCAAACAATTAATCCTACTGGGGGGGAACGAAGTCGTTTCGCCACAAGGCTTTCTTGTTACAGGGATGGAAGGACCTTTGGTGGAAGGGGAATTAGAAAGAGCCGCCGATTGGGCATTGAAGACAATCCATAAAGGCTAAATATTTACATCATACTAACACAATCTTGATATCTGGAATCAGGCTGGGTGGATTACCTGTTCCTGATGGGTTTTGACTTTGCTGAGGGTAAAAAGAGAAACAAGAAACAAGATCATGGCAGCTAACGCATTGAATTGAAATCCCCACGCAAATAAATAAGGGGCTAACAGTGCGCCTAGCATACGTCCAATGCCTACGGAGGCAAGTGTGGCACCCAATAAGGATGCGCGGGCAAATGGAAGAACTTCGGTGAGCAGGGGAGCATAGGCAATAAAAGGCATTTGAAAAGCAAAATTGAAAAGAAAGAGGCCTAGCTCGGCTCCCCATAAGCCAAACTCTCCCAGCCATGGAATGGCAATGGCTGTGAGCGCACTGAATACCAGTCCAATCGCCACTGCACGCTTTGCCCCTAAGCGAGCTAATAACCAGCTAACGGCGGCAACGGATAACAATTCTGCCAGACCAATGACAGTAGATGCCACACCCAGGGCATTGATCGAGAGTCCATATTTATCTTCCATCCAGACACCAAAAACAAGATTGACGATTTCATGAGCAGCACAAAAGAAAAGAATCATCAACACACCTGCAATAGCGGTTTTGGATGTAAAAACCTGCAGGATGCCATGTTGAACTTTTTCAGCCTGGTTGGTAATGGCTTTTTTCCCGGGTGGTACCAGCCATAAAAGGAAAAAGATGGAGATAACTCCCAGAACACCCATCACCGGGAAAGGAGATAACCAGCCAAAACGCCCGATCAGAAACCCAATCAGTGGTACAGCAACAACAAAGCTTAACGCCCAGCCTGTGCTGGTGATAACAATTGCCTGTCCTCTGATGGGCAGGGGGATGGTATCACTCTGATATGCCTGCATGGAGGCAACAAAAACATGCATACCGATAAAAGTCAAACTGAGTGCCAGGATAAAAACGATGAACGTTGGGAAAAAAGTGACAGCAGCGCATCCAAGAATGAAGAGCCCCATACCGGTCAACATGCCACTACGACGACTGCGTTTATCAAAGATTGAAGTGATAAAAGGCACCAGGATGGCTGCGAAATTTCGAATGGTGACGGCTAATGAGATAGTAGTGAGGTCAACTCCCAGACCGCGACCAAACACAGCGAGAAAAGGATACACCATGCGCATCATCGCATGGACGAGGATACGGATGGAGGAAAAAAGTACGATTTCTAAATTGTAATGTTTGGGTTTCGTCAGGGGGGATGTTTGCTCTGAAGTTGACATCCATCCATTATAAAGGAGAATGAGAATAATTTTGATATTTCTTAAGATCAGGACAAATAAAAACCTGCATCGTTTTCGCGATGCAGGTTCTCCAAGAATAGGAGCGATTTATATCAGGATTAACTCAGTGACCTCTTTTTGGATTAATTCTATCAAGGTATCCACATTCGCAGCA
>JACZIY010000323.1 GCA_014860845.1 Anaerolineaceae bacterium | reverse complement strand
TAATAATTGTAGTTAAAAAAAATTTACTTATTATCTCATAATTTACAATTTGAATTATATTTCTTAGAAATAATTATAACCGAGCCATAACTTTTATTCTATCAATCATTTTTTACTTATCTTATTCTTTAAAACACCAAGACCTTCTATTTCGATTTCTATCAAATCTTTGTCAATCAGAATCCCAACCCCAGCAGGCGTACCTGTCAGAATTAAATCACCTGGTTCCAATGTCATTACGCTGGAAATAAACGCAATTATTTTTTCTACAGGGAAGACCATATCCCGTGTTGATCCCATCTGTCGTACTTGTTGGTTGACTTTGCAGGTTATGAGCGCATCTGAAGGATCAAATTCAGTATCAATAAATGGACCAACAGGACAAAATGTATCAAACCCTTTTCCTCGTGTCCACTGCCCGTCCAGCCTTTGTAAATCTCTGGCAGTCACATCATTTGCAATTGTGTATCCAAAAATGTAATCTTCTGCCATTTCTGGATCAATCCACCTGCCCCGTTTTCCAATAACAATGCCTAATTCTGCTTCGTGTTCTACCTGATTGGATTGTGGTGGCAATACGATTTTCTCATTGTTACCAATAAGTGAACTGGGAGGTTTTAAAAATATGAGCGGAATTTCAGGAACATCCACCTGATGCTCCGCTGCATGAGAAGCATAATTTCTACCGATACATATAATTTTTGTTGGTGCTACTGCAGGCAATAGAGTAACATCAGAAATAGAAATATTCGCCTCAAAGCGGCGGTAATTTTCGAAAATATTCCCTTCAATTTTTCCGATTTTACCTTCGAAATACCATCCCCAACTTACAGAACCTTCTTGCTCATAACGTAAAAATTTCATAATTCACCTGGTTTGATTGTATATTTTTCCGTCTAATCAAATAAAGTAGTTCATTTTTTATTCAAGGTTGATGAAAAACTACTCAGGTATTATAATTCACCTACATTCGGGCGGATAGCTCAGTTGGTTAGAGCGCATCTCTTACACAGATGAGGTCGCAGGTTCGAGCCCTGTTCTGCCCACAAAAAACCTTAAAATACACCTTGCATGGATTGAGCATATCCAGTCAATTCAACATATCCATAACCTGATATTTCCTCGCCATTCAATGTCCCTTTTATTTGTACGGCGCCCTCCCAATAACGGAAAAATAAATTCATTTCCTGATCATTGATAACTGGCGTTATCTCCATTTTCAAATTTATCTGCTCTATATCAATAACCCACTTGTTGGGGTATGTTATTTGATCAGCTGTTCTCCAGGTATCCACCACTTTTATGTTGAAATCCATAATATCCAAATTCTCAGTATTTCCGTCACGATTTATGATTGTGCCACTGGAAAATTCGCTGATGCGTCCATCTTCCTGGCGAATTTGGAACAACATAATTTCTGTATTGTTATCCAATTGAATCGAAAACCAATCCCAACCAATTTGGTCGCTTCCCAATGTACTGGTACCAAACTCATGATCCATCCAGCTAAACCCGTTGACATTAAACTCCTCGTCAGAAATTCGCACTGTTCCCGAAGTTTCCAGTCTTGTCTGACTGAAATAATAGGATGCATTGCCTATTTCATTGCCTTTCTGGCTCAAACCTTTATTTCCGTGAAAACTAATCCCTTTTAAATCAGTCAGTATAAAATCAATTTCTACCTCTTCGGAACCAGCCTTCATTTGGAAAACATTGTCAGCCAATTGAACAATTTCCCAATCTTTTAGCCAAATAGAAAACAATGGTTCGGTCTTTGTTCCTGCTAGTCCGGCAGAACCTCTTGAAATATGATCAAAAACATAATGCTCATTTCTCGTTGTATCAGTTACAGCAAAATGGGCCAAATAGATCTGATTGCTAGCCCATTCTGATGTACTCGAAACTTCAATTTGGTCTGAAATAGCCCTTCTAAAAAAAGTCAATTGATATCCAAAGTGTCTTCCATCTTCAGTAAGTAAATTTCCGGTGTAATACCACCATTCTGTTAAGTACTCAGGATGTGCAGCGTGATCTTCCGGAAATTTAAAATTTCGATAATCAATCGCCTTCTTATAATCACCACCTTCATTGTTAGCTGAGTTGTCTAAAAAAGTAATTCTGGAACCACTCAATTGAGCCGTTTCTTTGTTTTTAAACACGAACAATAAGGCGATCAAGATCAGGATTGTGAAAATGGATAATAAATATTTTTTATTCATTTCGAATAACCTGTATGGGTTTTAATTGATTCAATCTTCTCAAGGGATAAATCGAAGCGATGAACGCTGCTAACATAGCAATAATCACACCTTGCATAATAGACCAGAAATCCCAATAAAATTGTATTGTCCAACCAAAAGATCGAAGATTGATAACATACACCAGGATGAGAGAAATCACAATCCCGGTGGGAATTGCAAAGATACCCGCGAAAAATCCCATCAAGCCTGTCTCGGTTAGTACCAATTGGTTTAATTCCTTTTGCCTGAATCCAATCGCCTTCAACATGCCAAATTCACGTTTGCGATCAAGCAATATGATCAAGGTGGCGCTTAAAATGCCGATAAAAGAGACCATGGTTGCGATGAAACGCAAAGCATTTGTGATGGCAAATGTGCGGTCAAATACAATCAGCACATCATCACGTAAGTTTTGGTTGGAACGGATGAGTAGTTGTTGGTTAATTTGACCCACAATGGATTTAATCTCTCTTACAGCATCATCAACATTTTTTGTGCTATCTACATTAATGGAGATCGCAGTTATCGCTTCATTCTCCCAATACTTCTCAAATACAGTTCGAGTCATCATGATGTATCCCTGGCTTGAGGTGTAATCTGAAAAAATGCCGATGATTTCAAAATCAACCTCTCCAGCAGGTGTCTCGATTGGAAGTACCTGGTTTATATCTAAATTAAACCGATTCGCCAGAGGCTCCGCGATCAGTATTTTTCCTGATAAAAGATTATTCCAGATATTCTCAATTGGAGCGCCCGTTTTGGTAAAAATACGTTCATAACCAATTTCATCGTTGGTTATCACATTAATTTGTAAATCACCAAAATCGCTGATTCCGTTGGTAGTCAATAAGGTATCTATTTTATTAATTTCAGGATATTCATTTATTATTCTGACTGACTCCTGATCAATATAAGCACTGGAACGATTTGAAAATTGGTTTGGTACAGAAATGTAAATATCGCCAGCCAAGGTCTCTTTTAGCCAGATAGAAACTGTGTACCGGAAACTATTAATCATCATTGACATACCAATCGTTACAGAAACAGCGACCATTAAGGACGAGACAGCAACAGCAGTTCGGCTAAGGGATCTATACAATTCTCGAGCTGCCATACCAGGAATTAACCCAAAATTTTTCTTCAAAAACCTTGATAAGGTTGGAAGAATTAAAAATAAACCAAGTGCAGCAAAAATGGAAAAACCTACAACGACGAGAAGTGTAGCTCCAAAAGCCCACCAAAGATTCTGAAAATATGGAGAAAACAATAAATAATAACTAAAAATAAATAACATTACTCCAAGTAAAGATAAAAAAAGAAGATTCTTCCTTACTTTATCTTCGTAACCAGATCGTATTTTTGCGGTGCGAGGTGTTACCTGCATAGCTTCTATTGCAGGAGGAATAGATACGAGAATAGTAGCAAAAATGCCCAACAAAATTCCTTTAATCACACTGATTGAAGGAATCGAGACACTTTTAACGGTAGTAACATAATATAAATCATTGATTGTTTGTAAAATTAGATTTACTGTTTCACGTCCGAGTACAATGCCAACGAGCACACCAAAAATTGTCCCTAAAATCCCAATCACCAGAGCTTCAAAGATGATCATGAAGAATATTTCTGAACGATAAAAGCCAATACTTCGATACAAACCAATTAATTCTCTTCTTTGAATGACAGAAAATGTCATCGTGTTGTAAATCAGGAATCCACCAACGACCAGGGCTAATAAACTGAGGGCTGTAAGGTTAAGTTGAAACGCACCCACCATGTTACTTAATTGTTGATTTTGTTCAC
>JACZIY010000322.1 GCA_014860845.1 Anaerolineaceae bacterium | reverse complement strand
GAATCGGTGATATTGATCAGGTTTTCACCGTTGATTGAGATGGTATGCGTGTTCTCTGACAGAAAAATTTGCACATTGATCCATTCGCTGGTATTGAGTGCATCGCTATTGGCTTGTGCCAGTTCCCCTGGTTCTCCCTGGGGAACGGTTCTGATCAGACGGATCCATTCAAGATGCAGTACCAGCAGATAACTTCCCTGTTCAGATGCGCGGTAATTGACGTGCGTTTCACCCTCACCGGAATAGCGCAGCTTGAATGTTAGGGTGAAATCCTGCCAGCCGCCCATCGGAGCCGCAAATTGGGCGGGCCCAATCCGCAGAACACCATCGGTGACAATCACCTCCGGAGCGTGCTCCCAACCTGACAGTTCGCTATCATCAAATGATTCGGTAAAACCCTGGTCAGCCTGGGCTGCTGCCAGGAACGGATTGAACATAATGACTGCCAAACAAAGGAAAAGAGTTGTAATTCTAAAAATAAATTTCCGATCCATTTTGATCCTCCTGACTTAACTGCACCTGACTGACATTAAGGCTGCATCTCAGTCGCTAAAGCTTCTCTAAGAAACTGGTTACGATTGCTCGCAAAGTTCACCAGGCTAACCCATGAGTTCTCACTCACCTCTATTGGAAACATAGGCTGGTTACCAAAGAAGGCTTTGTCACCTGTCGCCTTAATCCAATAGGGGGCGATCAGATCGTAATAGCGTTCTGCCTGCTCAGAAATATTTTCCGTGTTGAACCAATAACGCAATAACAGATCCACATATGCCAGATATTGGCTGCGATAACCTTCAACACCAAAAACCTGATCCAGTAATGGAGCTCGCTGTATCAATTCTGAACCGGATGTGGGAAACAGGCTGGCTTGCGCGTTTTCTCCCCAGGCCATATCCCATGGAATCCACTCGTAGCGCTTACTCAGCAGGTTATTGAATAAATAGTAATTGTTTCCTGTATTGGGATATGCATCCCAATTATCAAGAATCGTGATCACTGCCAAGTAACGTAAAAAACTATCCACATTGATCGCGCTTTCCAGCGCCTGTACCAATTCGTCTTCGTTCGCATATTGGGTACCATCCACAATCCTGCACAGAGCGACAATATCACTGTAATCATTTTCTTCTATGTTATTCATTTTTCCATAGGCATAACTGCCATTCTGGGTGGGGTAGTCTGTGATATTCTCGCCATAATAAATCAGGTCCATGGGTCCACGCTGGGCATGGCTGGCTTTGTACAGGTTCCCACCCTTGCTATCGCGCCCAAAACGGTTGCTCAGGTATTTATTGTCAACACGCTCCACCAGTGTATAAACGCCCCAATAATTGATGGGTTCATCATCGTCGATAATATCAATCCAAAGCTCCACAAACGCCACATGGCTGGCAGGCAACCCGGCAAAAGCCAACATTTCGTAGGCTAATTTCTCGCGTAGCATGCTGGGATCACCGATATTATTGATCAGTAGAAGCTGGCGGAGATTTCGATATTCCTGACCATCTATAAAGGCGTCCAGATCAATTTTCCAGGGCTTCTTTTCTCCCGATACACGCATGGAGAACTGACCACGCATACTGAAGCCCACGTTTTCCATGCGTTCGTCAAATATGATGGCGTCAGCCATTGCCTGGTATTTGGCTTCAGGATCAGCCCACATCTCGTCCCAGTCAGCTTGCTGGAGCAAAATGTCAATACTCCGCACCCGGGTATCATCGAATACGGTCCAGTAATCGACACTGCTGGAAGCCGGATGGCGAACACTTACCTGGATACTGTCCGAAGAAAAGCGACCCTGGTCATCTGTTACCTGTAAGGTAATGGTGTAATCTCCAGGCTTGGAATACAGGTAGTTGGCATATCCCCCCTGGGCGGTCGCGTCATAGTCAAACTGGCCGTTGCCATCCAGATCCCACTCATAACGCACAATCTGTGCATCCTGGGCATGGCTGCCAAACGCGCTGTAGTAGACCATCAGGGGTGCCCAGCCTTGACCAGGCATGGCACTGGCTTGGGCCGTTACTTCCGGGCTTTCCAGCCCACTTGCTGCCCCCTCCTCACCAGAAAACATGCCGGCCGTTAAGATCACCAGGCCTACAACCATAGAGGAAATGATTAAAATCATTTCCATGCGTCGACGGGTGTAAGCCGGGCTTAGACCCATCCGATTGATCATGATTAATAGTGTAGCATATCTGAATCTAAGTTCAAACAGTAGAAATGGAGGTGGGAGGTGGGGATGTAATTTATCCCAGGTAATTTTTCAATGCCAGGGAATAAATCTCCACAGCTT
>JACZIY010000321.1 GCA_014860845.1 Anaerolineaceae bacterium | reverse complement strand
ATGTCAATGCCACCCATCCAGGGTCGTAAGATCTCGGGAACCACAATCGATCCATCTGCCTGCTGGTTATTCTCCAGAACGGCAATCAATGTGCGTGGCAATCCCAATCCCGATCCATTCAAGGTGTGTACCAATTGCGGTTTTCCCTTATCCTCTGGCCGGTACTTAATATTTGCCCGTCGAGCCTGAAAATCTCCCACGTTCGAAACCGACGAAACTTCCAGCCATTCCTGACATCCAGCTGCCCACACTTCAATATCATACGTGACGCGGGCATTGAATCCCAGATCACCGCTACACAACTGAATGATGCGATAAGGCAACCCCAATAACCTCACAGTCTCTTCAGCATCCGCCAGCATTTTTTCCAGTTCTTTTTGTGATTCTTCTGGTTGGCTGAAAATGTACATTTCCACCTTATCAAATTGATGTCCACGTTTGATCCCGCGTACATCTCGCCCTGCACTCATCTTCTCGCGTCGAAAACAGGGCGTATAGGCGGTATAACGCAAGGGTAATTCTGTTTCAGCGATGAAGTCATTCATATGCAAGCCGGTAATTGGTACTTCAGCGGTTGGCACCATCCAGTAATCTTCTTCAATATCATGGTAAAGATTATCGATGAATTTGGGTAGTTGACCGGCTGCATACAGCGTATCGGCCTTCACCATAAACGGCGTATATTTTTCCAGGTAACCCTGTTTAATGTGCAGATCGAGCATATAAGCAATCAAAGCACGCTGTAATCTCGCTCCGGCCCCACTGAGCACATAAAAACGTGACCCGGTGATCTTGACACCCTGTTCAAAATTGATCAGTCCCAATGACGGTCCCAAATCCCAATGAGGTTTCGGTTCAAAATCAAATTCGGGAAGTTCTCCTTCAGCGCGAACAACCACATTTTCACTTTCATCTTTTCCCAATGGTGTTAAGGGATCCGGTAAATTGGGTACACCGGAAATCAGGTCACTCAATTTTGACTCCACCTGGCGCACCTGTTCATCCAGTTCTGCAATCCGGTCCCCAACAGCGCGCATATCGGCAATTTTACCTTCCCGCTCAGCCTGGTCTTTACTCTGTCCAATCTCCTTGGAAACACGGTTTCGTTCCGCTTTTAAAACTTCCACTTCCTGTAAAAAACTGCGTCGCTGTGCATCCAGTTCGATCAGATCTGCCACCACAACCGTGTCCATATTGCGTTTGGTCAATGCATCGATGACGACCTGGGGATCTTCTCGAATCAAATTGATATCTAACATAATTTCTCCTTTTAAAACCATGAATGCAATAAAAAAAATCCTCACCCGCGCAGGACGAGTAAGGACCCGTGGTGCCACCTGCATTCATTACGATGGGTATTCATCATAACCTTGTTGACTGATAACGGAGTTGCCGGCCCTCTTACGGTCATTTGACCCCTGCAAGGGCAACCAGTCCCATCGCGGGACAACCGGGGTGGAAATTTTTGCTACTATGCCAGTTCTCAGCATCCACTGGCTCTCTGTATGGGAGCAAAAGCTAGCCCCGGGTTGGTCTCTATAGTGCGATTATACCGAATCAAAAACCTCTGTCAAGTAGTAAGCTATTCTTCTTCTATTCCGTTTTGACGGATAACATTCTGATACCAAAAAGCACTATCCTTCCAGATACGCTGCAAGGTTTCGTAGTCAGACCAGATCAATCCGAAACGTTGCGCGTTACCATGACCCCATTCAAAATTGTCGAAGAGGGACCAGACAAAGTAACCCGCTAACGGCACACCCATCTGAATAGCCTGAAGAGCAGCGCGAAAATGTCCATTCAAATATCGAATTCGTCGGTCATCCCGTACACGCCCATCCGGGCCGGGAGCATCAGAATAACTGGCACCATTCTCAGTGATATATATTTTAGGTACCTGATACTCAAAATAAAGGCGTGCTAACACGTGGCGCAAACCATCTGGATACACTTCCCAACCCATTTCAGTCCAATTGATATTATCTTTCGGTAATGCATGGACAGTCTGTGGTTCATTCTCATCTTCAGGGAGATCATAGTCACGAGATATATATCGGAAATAGTAATTTAAGCCAACAAAATCAGTAGTGGTAGACATAACATCCATATCACCAGGTTGAATGAAATTCCATTGATCAACTGGAACCAACCCTCTCACTTGAAACTGTTCTACCAAATCAGCAGGATAACCACGACCGTAGAGGGCATCGAGAAACCATCTAATCCAGATTCCATC
>JACZIY010000320.1 GCA_014860845.1 Anaerolineaceae bacterium | reverse complement strand
CGGTTTTTCCGGTTTCTGCTAAGGCAATAGCAAGATTATAAACAATCAAAGATTTTCCTTGCTGTGGTTCTGCACTCAGAACGAGTAGCACTTTCTTAGAAAGGTGATTGTCTTTTAATTGAATTTTCATAGCAAATTTGCGAAAAGCCTCTGCATACTGCGATCTATGATTCTTTGAAATGTCTAATCGCTTTTTAGCGCCTTTTGGGATTTCTACAATTGGCGACAAATTTGTAATTGTTTCGATTTCATCCGTGGTATGAATCGTTGTATCCAAATTATCAAAAAGAAAAGCTAACCCAATTCCACCAATGATTCCAACAAACAATCCTAAAGCATAATTTAATTGACTTTGAGGTTTTGATGGGGATAAAGGTGCACTCGCAGGTTCTGCAATTGTTATCATTTTCTCTCGTACAGCCTCTCTAAATATGGAATCCTGGTATCGGGCAAGCAAGTTAGAATAAGCATATTCATAGAGATTGTAATTTTCCTGAGCAAGCGCAATTTCATCTGGTGCAGCTGGGGTTTGGACTAGAAGTTGTAAATAATTCTTTTGTGAATTTTCGAATTCCTCTTTTGCAATCACAAGTTGTTCTTCAAGAATTTCAGTCGTACTAATATCAGCACCACTGTACAACTCGTTATTATTGGCAGTAAGAATTTTTGCCAGGCTATTCGCAATAATTGCTGCCATTTCCGGATTTCTATCTTCAACGCTGATTTTGATTAACTCAGTATTTGATATGATCTCAGCTACAACATTAGGTCTGCTATCCATGTTAAGTTGATCCATCAGATCTTTTATCAGAGGCTCACTTGTGGCAATTTTGATAAAAGTATTCATAAGACGATCAGCGTACATATAATCTTGATAACTTGCTTGACCACCAGCAGTTGTAGCAATTCTTAAAATTGCAGACGCTTGATAGATAGGCGTCTGAAGGCGAGTCAATGTAACCACCACTGCCATTGTAAAAATGATAGTAGTAATGATTATCCACTTTCGGTGCCATAGGATTTCGATGTATTTTTTTAACTCCATATTTTAAATTTCCTTTAAGAGAAATAGTTTAAAACAGTAAATAAATTTGGTTCGATGGATTGTTCTCTATTTTTTTTAAGAAGATGCAAGTTTTATTTTCTCCTTAAATGCTCCAATATCTCAACACCATTCTAATATTATACATTTTTGAACTCAGAAAAAGGATTGCCTAATGACTGGAAATTCTCGTACTGTCAATTGATCTCAATAAATGCAAAATCAATTTACCAATAGAATTGCCATTACTTCTCTCCTTATTTTATTTATGTAACAAACGTGCTGGATTTCCAGCAAAAACTGCACCAGATGGTACATCATGGGTAACAACGCTGCCTGCGCCTACAATCACATTTTCGCCAATGGTTACACCACACAGGATGGTTGCGTTACTGCCTATGGATGCGCCTTTCTTCACCAGTGTGGGAACACAGACCCAATCCGCTTCCGTCTGTAATCCCCCCTCCTCAGTCGTTGATCGTGGATATTTATCATTGATGAACATTACTCCATGACCGATGAAAACATTATCTTCAATCTTGACCCCTTCGCAAATAAATGTATGGCTGGAGATTTTTACTCTTCGTCCAATCACAGCTCCTTTTTGGATCTCAACAAAGGTGCCAATTTTGGATTCATCACCTATTTCACAGCCATACAGATTGACAAAAGCATAAATTTTTACATCACGTCCTATTATTACATCAGGAGCGATGCGACAGTAATCTCCAACTACCATTGAATCACCTCTGGTGACTGCCCATTCATCAAGGAATATTGGGCAGCTTCTAATATTTTTACAACCTCCCAGCCTTCTCGCCCAGAGCTGCAAGGTTCAGTATGATTGACAATGGAATCCAGAAAATGTTGGCACTCCTGCCTTAATGGTTCGGTAAAGCGGATATTTGGAATAGTGATATCACCCGTGCGATAGTTATAATGAAATTCACCAAATCCAGTAACATCATCTGGATCAAGATCAATGCCTTTATCGTATATTTTAATTTTTGCATCATTTTCAATATCGTTATAGACCACCATTTTCTTACTGCCAACGGCTGTTATGCGGCGTACTTTGCATGGATCCAGCCAACTGAGATGCAGGTGGGCTGTTATGTTTTCTGGAAATTTTAAATTTAAATATACAACATCATGAACCCCAGTGAAGACACACGTAGTTCCTTGTGCGCTCACTGAGATAGGACGTTTACCAAGCAAATAAAGAAGAATGGAAATATCATGCGGTGCCAGATCCCAAAGTACATTGGTTTCCTTTTGGAAAAGCCCAAGGCTTAGCCGTGCAGCGTCCAGGTAATAAACCTTCCCCAAAAAACCGCTATCGATATATTTTTTCAATGCATGAACAGCCGAATTGTATTCAAAGGTATGCCCAACCATAAGCGTGAGGTCTTTCTCTTCTGCCAACCTGATCAACTCTTCAGCATGCACACTTTTTAGTGTGAATGGTTTTTCAACCAATACATTCAGACCATGCTCTAAACATTCCCTGGTTATAAGATAGTGTGTTTCTGGAGGTGTAGCTATCACCACAGCATTTAGCCCCAAGTCAAAGAATTCTTGATAATCTTTCGTCAACCTTAACAATGGATATCTTGTCCTTGCTTGATTTAAGCGCTCATCAGACAAATCCGCTACCGCGACCAGATCAGACCCAGCCAGTTCAAACAAATTTCTTGTCAAATTTGGTCCCCAATATCCGTACCCAATAACCCCAGTTTTTATCGCATCCATAATAATTTCCTCCTCCTGAACTTAATGAGCTCCCTTTGTAGAAATTACAACCAAAGGGGTTTTTAAAATAATTTTTAAATCCAACCAAAAAGATTGGTTTTCGATGTAATCAATGTCAAACTGAACCTGTTGATCAAAATCAGATGTACAGCGTGCCATGACCTGTTGTAAGCCTGTAATCCCTGGTTTTGCTGCAAGCCGCTGTAATTGCCAGGATTTGTATAATTCCACTTCATATGGAATAGCAGGCCTAGGACCCACC
>JACZIY010000319.1 GCA_014860845.1 Anaerolineaceae bacterium | reverse complement strand
AAAACGCATCAGATGGAAGAATCCATCATACTTTTCTGTGTGCTCTGGACGCATATGCAGGGGCAGCATCCCGGTGATATCCATAGCGATATTGATCGCGTTAATCATCTTATCCTTGGCTGTGCCCGGGTGAACACTCCTGCCTTTCACTTCAATCCTGGCACCAGCAGCATTAAAGTTTTCAAATTCCAACTCCCCCAATTCTCCCCCATCCAGGGTGTAGGCAAAATCGGCACCAAATTTCTGCACATCAAAACGATCTGCTCCACGCCCAATTTCTTCATCTGGCGTAAAGCCAACCTTTAATGTGCCATGCTCCACCTCTGGATGGTCGACCAGATATTCCACCGCTGCCATGATCGCGGCAATGCCGGCTTTGTCATCCGCTCCCAGCAAGGTAGTACCATCGGTCGTGATGATTGGTTGACCAACATATTGTTTTAGCTCAGGAAAATCCAGTGGGGAAAGAACAATATTCATCTCTGCGTTCAGCACGATATCTCCCCCATCATAATGGTCCACCCACTGTGGATTAACCCCCTTACCACTCATATCCGGGCTGGTGTCCATATGCGCAATCCAGCCAATCACCGGTACATCACGTGCGGAATTGGCAGGCAGGGTTGCCATAACATAACCATTCTCATCCAGGTTCACATCCTGCAGGCTGAGTGCTTCCAGCTCTTCTTTTAATAAGCTTGCCATATCCAATTGTTTCAAAGTGCTGGGACAGGTTTCAGAATCAAATTCCGATTCCGTATCAATCTTTACATAGCGTAGAAAGCGCTCAATTACATTACTCATGTTATTCTCCATTAAGGTTCTTTTCAATTTGTCGCATTCCATGAAAAAGTATCATCTCAATAAAACTGGGCTGATGGGTATTTCTGGTGAGGATCCCCGCCAAAAACACACGAACTACATTAACTTGCTCAACATCGATGATCTTTATTATTGTACAAAGCTCGAATTTTGTAAACCTGACAAACCCATAAATAGGTCGGATGTGAGATAATAGGGTTGAAATTCTCCTGATGGAGGTCTTATGCAATCTTATCCTATTCCCATGGTGCCTGGTCCAGTGCAGGTGCCAGTAAGAATTTTATCTGCCTATCAACAGGATTACGGTTCACCCGATCTGGAACCGGAGTATCTGGAACTATATAACCAGACCGAACTGAAAATACGCCAGCTATTCGGTACCCAGAATCAGATTGTATTCCAAACCGGCGAAGGCATGCTTTCCCTTTGGAGCGCGCTGAAAAGCACCATTCAGCCAGATGAGCGGGTGCTGGCGCTGGCAACCGGTGTGTTTGGCTATGAGATCGGTGATATGGCGCGGTCCATCGGTTCGCAGGTCAAGACACTCGGATTCGCCCATAATGAAACTTTGCAGGATTGGCAAAAGATTGAAGAAGCAATCATCGAATTTCAGCCCAAAATAATCACGGTTGTTCATTGTGAAACACCATCCGGGAC
>JACZIY010000318.1 GCA_014860845.1 Anaerolineaceae bacterium | reverse complement strand
GTGCTGGAAGGAACGAAGGGTGCCTATTGGGTGGAAGGACGTTCTTCACGGGTTTCAATGATGACTGGTTTACCCACCCTGATGGGCTGGGTTAATCATGAAGCCCAGTGGCGAGGGAATGATTTTGCTTCCGTTGCTACACGTGAAAATGATATTCGCATGATTTACACAGAACGGGATTGGACAATCACTGAACAATTACTGGACCAATACGATATAACCTACGTGGTCTTCAGCCCGTTGGAACGTGAATGGTATGGGGGTGTACAGCAATCCAAATTTGATCTGAACTTGCGTCGTGTGTTCGAGTACGGTGATTTTGTAATTTATGAGCGCTGAAGTCTAAGATTTAAAATTAATTGTCCAGATCCATCATGGCGATATGCTTTAGCCCGAGAGGATCCAGAATTTCAATTTTGTGTGTGTCACACAGAATCATATTTTGATGACGGAATGTTTTCAGACAACGGCTAAAAGCTTCCGGAACAGTCGATAACCTCGACGCCAGATGGTAATTGGGATTTTCCTTGCGATTGATTTTCTGTGTTCCCTGATCACTGATCTCCAACAGCAATTTGGCTGTTCTGGCGAGCAAAGGCCGAAAGGACAAATCCTGGAAGAGTGAGATTAATTTTCGATTTCTATTGGCGAGCACCCGCAATAAACCCAAACCAATCTGTGGGTATTGCATAATAATGTCCTGGAGTTTTTCGGAAGTTATTTGCCAGATGAGGCTGTCCTGGTTCGCAACGGCAGTAATGGGATTGGGACCGCTATCCAGAGCAGAAACTTCATTGAACATAATAACCGGATTGATGACGGAAAGAATGGAGATTTGCCCCTGAAGGCTGATTTTGCAAAGCTGTACCTGTCCATTTAACAGAACATACATACCTGAACTGGGGTCTTCTTCGTTGAATATCACCTGATCTTTTTTAAAAGATTTAATAGTCCCTGCCAGAATAATTCTCTCTACTTGCTCCAGGGGGATATTAGTGAAATGCTCAATGCGTTGTAATCGTTTAGCCAGATTATGTATATCCATCATTATTCCATTATTCACCGGATGATAGTTTCAAGTATAACAAAATCCAGTGTTATTCCATGGTTAATATCGTATGGGTTAATCGAACAAAATGTCATCCATGCAATGAATAACCCTTGTTGATTTGATGTAATTTAGTTAATTTGTAATTTAATACTTGACAAATATTAATCATTGATATATACTTACTCGTAAGTGAATTACATATAATTAAAAAAAGAGGTAATTATGGAAGAAAATTTCGAAAAACAAACTTCTACTGAACAAGCCGGACAGAGTGGACAGAGTGGACAATCGATTCCATCAGGTAGCTCTAAAACACATGAGCCAGGCATCAAAAATGCCTGGAAACAGGTAGAAAATATTGGTCAAGCATTGGGTGATGCATTACAAGGCCGGGGAAATGTGGTCATGGTACGCATCAATGACGAAGCGCTGAGCCATCTGGATATGTTGGTGGAAGCGGATGTCGTCAAAAGCCGTTCCGAAGCCGCAGCCTGGTTGATTAACGAGGGGGTGGGTGCCAACCAGGACTTGTTTCACAAAATCGGTGAAGTGACCCAGCAAATCGGTGCCCTTCGTGAGAAATTACGAGAGACAGTAAAGACGCAAAAGCCCGAATAATTGTTAAAAATACAATTTATTGAACAAACCTTTTCAAACGGTTGCTGAAAAGGTTTGTTCTTTTAATCCTTTCAATCAGAAATCCGCATAAAAACTTCACAACTTCTTAATCATTTCTAAACATCTTCCCGATAAAATCAAGAAACTAAAATCTAGGATTGTGGAGTTTGTTATGAAACGGTACTTTTGGGTGATTGGAATTGTATTAATTCTTGGTGCTGCCGCCTTTTTTTATTATCAAGGACAGGTGCAAAAAGCAGAAGAAGAACCGGTTGAAGAAAGCTTGAAAACCAGTAAGGTGCGGCGTGGAGATATTATAATCACCGCCTCAGGGGTTGGAGCGATTGTCACCCAGGCAGATATCCAGATTGGATTCACAACAACCGGTGTGATCGAAGAGATTTATGTTAAGGAAGGGGATGTAGTCCAAAAAGGGGATGTGTTAGCAAAATTAGAAGAAGACCCGCAACTCACACTGGATCTGGTTACCCAACAAATCAATTTGATAAATGAACAGGAAAGTTATCAGAATCTATTGAACAATCTGGATTCTGATCTTGCCAGTGCTTCTGTTAATTATTTACAGGCACAATCAGACCTTGAAGATTTATTAACAAATCGTGCCAGTTTAAATTACAGACGCTGTGGTGATGAGTATGTTCTTCAATATGAGGCTGATTACAACACGGCATTGGAAATAGTAGAACGTTTACAGGACAAATATAACCTTTTATATGCTACCAGAGACCTGAGTGATCCTGAGAGACTCCAGGCAGAAGCAGATATTGCCAGTGCTCAGGCAAAAGTAGATTCTACCTATACCAGCTGGCAATATTGTTTAACCTATCCCAGTCAGGAAGAAATAGCGTTAATGGATGCCAAAATTAAAATCAAGGAAAACGAAGTGAGCCGCTGGAAAGAGGAAATGGACACTTTGCAATCCGGGGTAGACCCACAGGCTATCGAACTTTCTAAGGCGAAAGTTACTCAGGCGGAAGCGAAATTAAAAATTGCTGAAGAAAATATCAATGGATTAACATTGACAGCCCCCATCGCTGGAACCATCATGAATATCAGCGCAGTAACTGGCCAGTCGATTGGAAATAATACCAATATTTTTCGGATTGCGGATTTATCCAAACCTATTCTTGAGGTCTATCTGGATGAAACAGATCTGGACCAACTTGTGGTTGGTTATGAAACTGAGGTAATTTTTGATGCCTTTGACAACAGTATTTTTACCGGGAAAGTTATTTTTATAACACCGGAATTGGTTAAAAATGGCAATGTTGTTTACGCACATGGATTGGTTGAACTGGATGCCAGCTCTTTTGGCAAACCCTTCAATTTGCCACTGGGGTTGAATGCTTCGATCGATGTCATTGGTGGAAGGTCAGAAAATACTCTGCTGGTTCCAATAGAAGCATTGCGACCTCTGGGTGATGGCACTTACGCAGTATTCGTGGTTGAAAAGGGAACACCTACTTTACGCATGGTGGAAGTCGGCTTGACTGATTTTACATCTGCAGAAATCCTTTCCGGTTTGAAGGTCGGTGATGAAGTGACCACGGGCATTGTGGAGACTGTCCAATGACAAATTCCGTCATCATCAGGACAGATCAACTGAAAAAGATCTATCAAATGGGTGAGATCGAAGTCCCGGCCTTGAATGGGTTTTCCATTACCATTCAGGAAGGTGAGTTTGTGGCCATTATGGGTCCTTCCGGTTCCGGTAAGAGTACCCTGATGAATATTCTCGGTTGTTTAGACTCACCTACCGCTGGCCAGTACTACCTGGACGATCAGGATGTCAGTAAGTTAAACCGGGCTCAATTGGCACATATCCGTAATGAAAAGCTGGGCTTTATCTTTCAATCCTATAATTTATTGCCCAGAATGAGCGCGCTGGAAAACGTGACTTTGCCCATGATGTACAACAAAGCAGCTGCTGGAAATCAAGTGGAAATGTTGAAAAAAGCAGAAGAACTATTGGGAATTGTTGGTCTGGGTGACCGCATTTATCATCAGCCAAAAGAGCTCTCAGGCGGTCAGCAACAGCGTGTGGCGATTGCCCGTGCGCTCATCAATGATCCGGTCCTGGTATTAGCGGATGAACCGACAGGAAATCTTGATACGAAATCTGCCAATGAAATTATGGAAATTTTGCATAATCTTCATCAATCCGGCAGAACAATCGTGATGGTAACCCATGAGCATGATATCGCTGAACAGACCCAAAGGATCATCGCGGTACGGGACGGTTTGGTTGAACTGGATAACAAGAATGGGAGAATGTGAGCGCAAATGAAGATCATCGATGTTATTAAAGTTGCTTCGAAATCTCTTACTTCCAATAAGTTGCGATCCATGCTGACCATGTTGGGGATCATCATTGGAGTGGCGGCAGTGATTATCATGATTGCCGTCAGTTCAGGTACTGAAACAGCGATCGCTGACCAGATTAATAGTCTGGGAGCAAATCTGGTGTTTGTGATGAGCAGTTTCAGTCAGGGTGGCGCTGGTGGTGGTATGGCTTCTTCCTCAGGAGGATTGGTGTACTCCGATGCGGAATCAATTGCGAACAGTGTGCCGCATGTGGCAGGTGTGGCGGTGGAACAAACAACCACCCAAACGATCAAATACGGGAATATTGTTCTGGAGGATGTATCGATTTTAGGAACCACACCAGACTTTACAAAAGTGCGTGAAATTGAAATTGAAGAAGGTCGTTTCATAAATGATCAGGAGCTGGAACGCAGCACCAGAACAGCCATTTTAGGAGCAACCATCGCCAAAGAATTGTTTGGGGACACTTATCCGATTGGACAGAAAATCAGTGTTGGAACACTCAAATTGACAGTAGTGGGTGTCTTCGAAGAAAAAGGGCTGGTTTCCGGGGTTGATTATGATGCCAGGGTTTATGTTCCCATCACGCTGGTTTTCGAAAAGTTGATGCCCTCCCAATTCTCCCGGATTGCGGGTGATCGGGTGAGGATGATTTACGTAACGGTTGATGACAAGGAATTTATCGATGATGTCATATTGCAGATCAATTTGTTATTATCCAAGTTGCATGATGTGCCCCTGGAATCACCAGATTTTCAGATCAGCACCCAGCAAGATATAATCCAGACTCAATCAGCGACAACCGAATCCTTCCGAGTTTTATTGGCATGGGTAGCAGGTGTTTCACTGATTGTGGGTGGTATCGGAATTATGAATATTATGTTAGTGAGCGTGACTGAAAGAACCAGAGAAATTGGTATTCGTCAGGCTGTGGGCGCAACCCCACAGGATATTCAAAGTCAATTTTTAACAGAAGCATTGATTCTTTCCCTGGTTGGCGGAGTCATTGGTATTATTTTTGGCATAACTGGATCGTGGGTGTTTTCCCGATTTGGGGATATGCCCACAGTGGTAGACCCACTTTCGATTGTTTTGGCTTTTGGTTCGGCTGCTGCAGTTGGAATTTTATTTGGATATTTGCCTGCCAATAAAGCAGCTAAATTGGATCCGATTGTAGCTCTGAGACACGAGTAACTTTGTGAGGTAAAAATGAACAAAAAAAAGATTTTAATTGTATTGGTAATGATGTTGTTATTGACCGCATGCAGCGGTGGTGAATCAGCTGTTTCGGTTCAGAACCAGGAAGCAGCCATGAATGAAGTTGAGAAGGAAAGCGCTGATACTTCTGGAGCTGCCAATCCGGCTGATCCTGACCAGGTGCAATCTCAGGTACAGACTCAGGAGATGGTGCAACTCGGTACCCAGGTTCGCCTGATTCTGGGCAGTATGGCACTCAGTGAAAGTGACCTGATATTGACTCAAGAACAGGCGACTGCCCTGATTCCTTTATGGAAAGTGTTGAAGACCCTGTTAGCCAGTGATACGGCTGCTGGAGAAGAAATAGAAGCGCTTCTCAATCAAATTCAGACAGTCTTTACGCCAGAGCAATTGGAGTGGATCAATAACTACAACCTGAGCCCGGATGCCTATCAGGAAATCCTGACAAAGTATGTACCGGAGGAATTTCAGAGTACCGGATCATTATTGACGGAAGAAGAACGGGAAGAGCGGCGGGCAACTGCCATTGCAGCCAATGGTGGAACAGTGCCATCAGAACTACAGAGCGGTGGGGGAGGCCGTGGTATGGGTGGTGGAATGGGTGGAGGTATTCCTGGTGGTATGTCCGGGTCTGAAGCTGGTTCAGGTGGTGGTGCCGGTCAATTAAATACATTCCTGATTGATGCGCTGGTCGCAGAGCTGGAATTGATTGCAAATCCATAAGCCATTAGGGTGATAATTGTAGAAGAAAAAAATTGAAAATTAAAACAAAATCTAAAAAGGTTCTTAACAATTTCTAAACAAGTTTTTGATATTCTTTGAATATAAGAATTAGTTAATTGGAGG
>JACZIY010000317.1 GCA_014860845.1 Anaerolineaceae bacterium | reverse complement strand
CAAATCAATAATGGAAAAATTTTCCATCTCATGGCACAACAATATTTCAGTGGCATCCATCCGGAAGATATCCTTTTACAGATTGATAATGAAAATATTACGACCTGGTGGAACGCATTTCTTGCGTTTGCGGAAGCATTTATTAATTTTCCCTATCAATCCGAGGTTATGATCTCGTCAAAAATTAATAATTCAAGCTTAGTCGGTATATTTGATCTTTTGGTTTGTTCACCTGGTGATAAATTTACTATTCTTGATTGGAAAACAAACCACTTCAAACCTTCCAGAAATAATCTGGAACAACATATACAAACGCGCCTTTATCCAATGTTATTAAAATTAGGGGGAAAACAATGGAACAATGGAAAAAAAATACAATCTGATCAAATTGAGATGATTTATTGGTTTGCCAATTATCCAGACGAACCACAATCATTTATTTATTCCGAACAACAATATCAAGCAGATTTTATTTTCATCCAGGATTTAATTAGCCAAATTGAAACAACAAAATTGGGTGAGTTTTCATTAACCGATCATCAAAAAAGATGTAAGTTCTGCAATTATCGTTCACTTTGTGGTCGTGGTTCAACGCCTGGCTCATCAGGTGAATTAGATGCCGTAGATTTAGAATATCTATACGAAGAAATAGAAGAAATTGATATGAAACAGATTGGAGATATTGCTTTTTGATCATGTCAACGTATAAGTGGGTAGAAAAATTAAAAAGTCCAATCCCTAAGGAAATCCAGGAAAAATTTCCAAATCCTTGGGTCCAACAGATATTTGCTCGCAATAATATCTTCAATCTTGAAGCAGCGCAAAGATTTATTAACCCATCGCTTTATATTCCCACCCCTTCATCTGATTTGCCTGATCTGGACAAAGCTGCTCATAGATTACTGAAAGCGATAGCAAACCAGGAAAAAATTGGGATATGGGGAGATTTTGATGTAGATGGTCAGACAGCTACCACAGTATTGTATAAAGGTCTATTAAATCTGGGTGCAAATGTTATTTATTACATTCCTGTTCGTTCTAAAGAATCACATGGGATTAAGTTGAGTTCTTTAAGGGAATTCATGAAAAACAAAATTTCTATCCTCCTTACCTGTGATACTGGCATTAGCGAACATGAATCGATTGATTATGCCAATCAACGAGGTGTAGATGTTCTGATTACAGATCACCATAACCTGCCAGAAACTCTTCCGGATGCCATGGCAAAAGTAAACCCGCAGCTATTGCCCGACACGCATCCATTACGAACATTATCAGGTGTGGGAGTAGCATACAAACTCATAGAATGGTTGTACCAATTATCTGGGAAAAATGGTGAGTGCACTACTTTGTTAGATTTGGTTGCACTGGGAACAGTTGCCGATGTTGCAATTCTGACCGGAGAAAATCGTTATCTAGTCCAATCGGGGTTACAACTTTTACAGAATCCGGAGAGAATTGGTTTACAGGAGATTTATAAAAACAGAAAACTTAAGAACGGTCAGATTACAGAGACTCACATTGGATTTTACCTGGCACCACTTTTGAATGCCCTGGGTAGATTATCAGATGCCAATCCAATTGTTGAATTCCTGACAACCAATGATTTCCAAAAAGCCAAAGTTTTTGCAGCGCAATTAGAAAATATAAACGAGCGACGAAAATTAATTACCGAACAAATAACCGAAGCAATTCTTTCAAAATTAGACCAAAATAAAGAACTACAAAATCAACCCGCAATCATCATGCACCATCCTGAATGGGAAGCCGGTGTGCTTGGTATTGTGGCAAATCGTCTGGTTGAGATTTTTCAGAAACCAACAATTTTATTAACAGGGAATGAAGAGACTGGCTATTTCGGATCAGCGCGCTCCATCGAGAATCTTAATATTATTCAAGCCATCCAGGCAAATGCAATATTTCTATTACATTTTGGAGGACATGCAATGGCTGCGGGGCTCTCCCTGGCCCCGGAAAAATTAATATCATTTCAGGAGAGTTTCAATAAAACAGTCCTGAATTTGGTGGGTGATGCTATTTTTCAAAAAGAAATTTATATTGATGGATACATCAATTTTGATTTAATCACGCTGGATTTTGTAAAAGAATTGGAAAAAATGGCACCATTTGGTCCCGGTAATCCTGCTCTACTATTTGCCAGTAAAGATGTGATAATAGAGAGTGTTCGGAAATTGGGCAGGAAATCAGAACACTTAAAGATAATAGCTGCAGATGTACTAGAAAATACTCAAGAGTTTATTTGGTGGCGGGCAAATCAGGAGGATCTACCTGATGAAAAAATTGATATTGCCTTTCATTTGCATAGTTCAGATTACTTGGGTAAACAGGGTGTTCAGGTAGAAATTTTAGCCATTCAACCCAGTGAATCTACACTGGTTGAGATAAGAACAAAAAATGAAACACTTGAAATAATAGATTATCGGAAAAATCCTCCTGACAATCAAGAATGGCTGGAAAATTATGAAGATATCCTCTGGTATCAGGAAGGGCTGAAGCAGAATTTTTCAACGAACCACAATCGCCTCAATTTGCATCCTGCAGAAACATTGATTGTTTTTACTATTCCACCTAACTTAACAGAATTTCAGAAAGTTTACCTAACAGTTCGACCAAAGCATCTGGTTCTTTTCGGAAAAGAACCTCTCGATAAATCTGTTAACCTGATCATAAAAACGATTGCTGGAATGTTAAATCATGTAATGAAAAATAAAAATGGTCTATTTCGCCCATATGATATGGCAGCTGCAATTGGCCAACGAAAAACGATGGTTGAAACAGTCTGTCGATACTTACACGCAATCGGTCAAATAACGTTATCGGAACATCCTGATACGCAGTGGTTTGTTAAACCCGGCGGGGAAAAAGATCTACTCAAAGCAGCGTTATATAGACAAAACATAGAATTCCTACATAGAGAAACGCTTGCATTTTATAAATGGTTCATTGAAGTAGATCTGGAAAAATTGAAAAATTCTGTGCTCGATTTTTAAATCATAAATGATCCTGTACTGACATTTTTCCCCTCCCTGTTATTCATAAAATATGATAGACTTGGGATCAATATGGGCGGCAACATTGTTGTCACCTTTCCGCTTCTGGCTCATGTGTGAATGAGATACAGCAGCAAACCCGAGGAAAGGAGGAAGTTTTAAATGCGAAATTATGAATTAATGGTTCTACTTCAACCAGATTTGGATGAAATAGCTTTTGGTGATATTACATCAAAAATTACTGGTTGGGTAACTGAAAATGGCGGAACAGTTGAAAAGACTGTCGATTGGGGAAATCGCCGAATGGCTTATCAAATTCGAAAGCAACGCGAAAGTCATTATGTGCTTTTCAATATCGCCGTCGATCCATCAGCAACCAAAGAATTGGAACGCAATATCCGGTTTTTAGAACCAGTAATGCGTCACATGCTTTCAGTTGTTGAGTAGCATTTGTTGTTATGATGTAGGAAGATCTGGTTGATCTAACACAATCGGAGTTGTTGATGAGTAGAGGTTTGAATAAAGTCATGATCATTGGTTATCTAGGACGCGATCCTGAGATGCGTGTAACTCCCTCAGGACGGGCTGTGACAACATTTGTAATCGCCTGTAACCGCTCCTGGAGCTCTTCTGATGGTGAACGCCATCTTGAAACAGAATGGTTCAATGTTGTGACCTGGGGAAATCTTGCTGAAATTTGTAAACAATATCTATTCAAAGGTTTGCAGGTTTACATCGAAGGTCGGCTTCAATCCAGACGCTGGGAAGATACAGATGGTTGTAAACATACCAGTGTGGAAATTGTTGCCTCAGAGATGATGATCCTGGGAGACCGAAAAGAGATCAACGCTCAAATCCCGCCATCTACACTTGAATTAAATGATAATTATTCCGTATAGGAGATAACGAAATGACAAACGAAAACAGTCAATTTCGAAGGGGTCCTGGAAATCGCCGTGGTTTTACCCCCCGACCAAAAATTTGCCAATTTTGCTCTGACAAAGAGGCAAAAATAAATTACAAAGACGTAGATTTATTGCGTCGTTATGTAATGGAAGATGGGAAAATCAGACCACGCCGTCAAACAGGCACATGTGCCAAGCACCAAAGAGAAATCGCAGCTGCAGTGAAAAAAGCTCGTTTTGTGGCACTATTACCTTTCGTAGCATCTATGGAAGATTAATTCTTCAATCAAAAAATATTATTAAAAGGGCATGGTATGGTTCTACCATGGTATGGTTCTACCTCCTATGCCCTTTTAAAAACCGAGGTTTAAAACATGGCACGTTCCCCATCGAATAAAATTGTATCCAAAAAACATAAAGCTCGATTACAACAAGAGCAACAACAGCGCAAAATGCTGATCATCGCTTCCATTATTATTGTTGCAATTGTCCTGATTGTGCTTGCTTATGGAATTTTGGACCAAACCATCTTAAAAAGTCAAAAACCTGTAGCAAAAGTTGGCAATGCTGTCATTCGATCTGACGAATTCATAAAAATGGTTAAACTTGAACGTCAGCAAATGAATGGTCAGGCTTACCAATACGAATCTTATAAACAATTCTTTGGCTTTGATGAACAAAATTCTGCTTACTTTGACAGTTTGATCCAACAAATTCAATCACAAATGGCTGTTCCTGAAACCGTAGGCGCAACCGTTTTAACAAGTATGATTGACTCAAAAGTAATTGGATTTTATGCAGAGGAAAATGGAATTGATGTGACAGAACAAGAAATTCAGGAAGCAATCCAAAGAGATTTTGGATATTTTCCGAATGGTACCCCAACGCCTGAAAATACTTCAATTCCCTATGCTACTTCAACTCTGAACCCAACCCAATATGCTTTAGTTACTGCCACCCCTACATTGGCACCAACCGAGGAAGTAGCAGCGACAGAAGAAGCATCCCCAACTCAGGTTGATACGGTAGAAACTGAACCAACAGCAGAAGTAGTAGAAGATGAAACGATCGCTACTGCAACAGTTGTTCCGTCTCCTACTGCTTATACCGAAGATTTATACCTGGAAAATTACAAATCCTTCGTAGAAAATTTTGGCAAAATTGGCCTTAACGAGAAAAACATCATAGAGCTCTATCGTGTTCAGCTGATCAATCAGAAAGTGTATGAACTGATCACTGCTGATGTTCCGACCGAAGAAGAACAACTATGGGCACGTCACATTTTGGTGGCAACAGTAGAAGAAGCACAAGAAGTTCTCGCTCGTTTAGACAACGGTGAAGACTGGTCGGTCATTGCCGCGGAGGTTTCCACTGATAGCAGTAATAAAGACCAGGGTGGTGATTTAGGTTGGTTCGGGAAGAATGCAATGATACCCGAATTCGAAACCGCAGCTTACGAACTTGAAATTGGAGAAATCAGTGACCCAGTCGAGACTTCGTTTGGTTTCCATATTATTCAACTCCTGGGTAAGGAAGTTCGCCCCATTGAAACCAGCAAATTAGACCAAAATAAACAAACAGTCTTCAATGAATGGCTCACGAAAGAAAAAGAAAAGTACACCATTGAACAATACGATGATGTCTGGACAAAAATTGTACCAAACACTCCAGCCTTTGGGGATTATCAGTAAAATTAACGAACACTTGAAATAAATAAAAAATCGGGAAAATCACCCGATTTTTTATTTAACCAAATCATCACTCAATTCATCCAATCTTAATGAAATCATCTGGCTGGACGAATCTCTTCCCATTGTTATTCCATAAATCACATCTGCTGCTTGAACAGTATTTCGGTTGTGGGTAATGACAATAAACTGAATCGTTTTTCCTAATTCACTTAATAAATCACAGAACCGGCCTACATTCGCTTCGTCTAATGCAGCATCGACTTCATCCAACACACAGAATGGTGGTGGAGATACCTTTAGTAACGAGAAAATTAAAGCAACTGCAGTTAGACTTCTTTCGCCACCAGACAATAATGATAGACCTTGTTCCCGTCTCCCGGGTAATCTGGCTTCAATTTCTATACCAGTATTATTAAAATTCTCTTCATCCGTGAGGTATAATTTTGCGGCTCCCCCACCAAATAATCTGGAAAATAATTCTTTAAACTCCAATGCAACAGCATCAAAAGTCTTCCTGAATTCACGTTGCATTAATTCATCTAACTCAGCGATTACCTGCCGAAGATCCAGATCAGCCTTTTTAAGATCTTCAACCTGGACAGACAAAAACTCAAATCGTTCTTTGACCGAGTGATACTCTTCTTCAGCTTCAGGATTTATGGGACCGATTCTTCGCATCTGAGCTCGTTGGCGATTTATATTTTCTTCAAGGTTTGGTTCAATTTCAGTAACGATAGGTAATTGTTCTACAAGGCCATCAAAAGGTAAAGGATTTGGCCCGGTAATCGATGAAGAATATTCAAAGGAAACCAGCCCAAAATCTTCTTCAATACGTCTACGTAAGTTTTCCAGAACGTCCTTATTTCGTGAAAAATCTAACTGCCCTTGTGTAACATATCTTTCGCCGATGGTAACTGTTTGTTGGGCGTTACTTATTTCTTCCTGTAATTTATCGAAAGTTTTTTCAAGAATTTTTAATTCATTTTCTGCAGGTATAATGTTCTGTCGTATTTTTTCGATTTCATCTTTCAGTTCAGATTCTTTAGCTTTCTTACTGGACTTCTCATCATCAATTTCGACCAATGCATTCTTGAAATCTTCTAATCTGCGATTAATTGATTTAAATCGCTGTTTGTTCTGATCGATATTTAGTCTATTTTCCTGTAATCTTTTTTGAGCTTCATTGGTTGCTCGTTCAACAACAGCCAGATTTGTTTTCCAATGACCAACACTTGATTGATAATCGTCAATGGGAATTTCATTTAATTGCGCTCTCAAAACATCGTTTTCTTTTCTATGAGCATCAATTTTTTGAACGATTTCCTGCAATAAATTCTTAGTGGTTGCTTCTGATTCGCGACTACTGGTGAGTTGTTGTTCCAGTGTCTTTATTTGATTTTCTACCCATTGTTTTCTTTGTCTTAATTTTTCATAATCCAGATTTCGTTGATTCACAAGTTTTTGGTTTTGCTGTAATTCCAGATTGCCTTTTTGTTCATCCAGTGTGATTTTATTGTGTTCCTGATTCAATGTATTATATTCACGCTCAAGATCAGACATTTCATCTTCCAACGATGCGAATCTCGCCTGGGTTTCATCGATAACGCTCATCAATTCTTGTTTCTGTCTGGGTCGAGCGATGATGGATGATCTGGTTTCTTTTCCAGCAACAACAATTCCATTTCCTTGAAAAACTTCACCATTGAGGGTAACAAGTCTCGCATATGGCGGTATTTTCCCTAATGCTTTTCTAGCATTGTCGTGATTATCAATAATGATCGTATTCCCCAATAAACTTTGCACAACGGGTTGATACTGATGATCAAATTTTACAAGTTCACTCGCTCTCCCCACCAGTCCATTTATAGCGGGTAATTTCTGTTCTTTCTCATTTTTCATCCATTGTAGTGGTAGAAGAATGGCACGACCCTGATCGCCTTTTGCTAAATATTGAATAGCATATGATGGATCAGACTTGTCCATCAGTACAATTGAATCAAGAAATTCACCTAATGCTGCAGCGATGGCAAGCTCCAATTCACTCGGAACATTAAGAACTTCACTGAGTGGTTGGTATTCTCCTGAAAATTTTCCAGATCTATGAGCATCCATCAGGTTTTTAGCCCCCTGATTAAACCCGCTTAAAGTTTTCTCTGCCTGGATTAATGCTTCATATTGGGCGTTTAGCTTGATAACCTCTGACTGTAATTTATTTAGAATTTGCCTTTTCTCTTGAAGTTTTCTATCAATTTCTTGTTTTTTGGTCGAAGAGTTGCGTGCTGTTTTCTTGATGATTTCAATTGATTTCTCGGTGTCAAATAAATCCTTTTTGGATTTTTCAAGGTCTTTTTCTTTTTCTATTAATTCTTTTTGAATATCTTGTTCTTCTAATCGTAATTTTTCAAGTGAGAGTTTCAGGTTATAAATTCTTTCACTCAATTCATTTAATTTGGCTTTTGCTTCTACAGATTTTGTTTCATTTTCAATCAATGTCCTTCTAATTTTTTGAAGATCACTTTCTACTTGCCCCCTGATATTAAGTCTTTCATTTAAGTCTTTTTGAGCTTCATCCAGATTCGTTTTCGCTTCATTTGCTTCCTGGGTTAAAATTTGATATTCTGTTTCTAGATTTTCTAGATATGATTCCTTCGATTTTATTTCTTCTTCTAATCGCACCAAGTCATAATTTTGATTATATTCCTGGTCATTTAATGACCGCTGACGTTCCTCCAAAACTGCTAAGTCTCTTATGATTTTCTCCAGTTCAAGATGTTGAGTTGAGGATTGCGAATGGAGTTCATTTAAAATACTGCGTTTTGTAGAAATCTGGTTTCGAATTTCAGAGAATTGTTTTTCAATCTTCTCGTAATTATTTTTTACATTGTTTAAATGAATTTCTCGTTCCTGAAGCACCTGTTTTGTTTGTGATAAATCTTTTTGTGCATTATTCCAGTGATATCCATACCAGATTCTTAATAGAACCTGAAGATCAGCCTGTAATGTTTTATACTCCAGGAACCTTCTGGTTTGCCGGTCTAAACTCCTCAGGCGAGGTTCTAACTCACTCAGGATATCAGTGACTCTTTCTAAATTATGCCGCGTCTGGTCAAGCCGATTTAATGAATCTTCTCTTCTTGATCGATACAAACCAATCCCCGCGGCCTCTTCAAAGAATTTTCTTCTTTCATCAGGTCGAATGGATAACGCAGAATCTACCAGTCCTTGTCCAATTAAAGTGTAAGTACGTTCCGCCAAACCTGATTGACCAAGCAATTCCTGAATATCTCTTAATCTGATTCTCTGCCCATTTAATAAATATTCATTCGTCCCATCCCGGTATGCCCGTCTGGTAACAGACACTTCAGAAAAATCAATCGGGAGCCATCCATCTTCATTATTAAATGTGATGGTGGATGAAGCCATTCCCGCTCTCGAGCGCCCCTCACTTCCAGCAAAAATCATATCTTCTGTTTTCCGTCCACGTAATAACCGGTAAGATTGTTCTCCAAGTACCCAGCGAATGGAATCAGCAATATTTGATTTTCCCGATCCATTCGGGCCAACAATAGCAGTTATTTTTCCCGGAAATTCAAAATTTGTTTTTGTGGCAAATGTTTTATAGCCTTGAAGTTCTAACGACTTTAAGCGTGAAATCATTTACGATGCGCTCCAAATCTTATTCATCATCATTTCTCAGTTTTTGTACCAGACCCAGGCGGACTAATGCCTGCTGTGCAGCGATTTTTGCTGCAGCTTGTTTACTGGGACCTTCGCCACTTCCGAATGGTTCTCCATTTAAAATAACCTCCACCTGGAATATTTTCGAGTGGTCCGGACCAAAAGAATTTCTTGTCACATATAAAGGCGCAAAATATCCATGTGATTGTGCCCATTCTTGAAATAAGCTTTTAGGATCTTCATTTTTGTTATTTAATAAAATGTCTTCTGAAGCTTCTATTAGTAAAGATTCCAGAAATTCATTTACAGCTGGTATTCCTCCATCCAGATAAAGCGCACCAATAACTGCTTCAAAAGTATCGCATAACAAGGCAGGACGGGTTCTACCACCAGCTTGTGCCTCCCCGCGACCTAATCTCATTGCTTTTCCAAGATCAATTTGTTCTGCAAATACCGCCAATTGTTCAGTATGAACCAGTGCAGATCTCATTCTGGTAAGGTCCCCCTCTGGCATTTCAGGAAAATGGTGATACAACCATGATCCAACGACAAAATCCAGGACTGCATCACCAAGAAATTCTAAGCGTTCATTGTCCTCTAACGCTTCCGGGTGCTCATTTAAAAATGATCGATGTGTCAATGCTCTGCTGAGCAATAACCAATCTGTAATTTTTAACCCCAATCTTTTTGCCAATTCTTGAGGGCTCTCCAACTTAGGAGTGTGGATATCACCTTTCATGCTACCTCCTAAGAACTTGCGATGCGAAAGCCACCTCACTATTGATAATCAAGTAGCTTACGCACCAAAAGTTCATCTTCAATTTAACTACAATTATATTGCGCATTGATGTATGTATCAATGGTGTTGATAATTTAATCCCCTTTTTCTGGTATGTAATCTCCTTCTATCCAGGTTTCACCGTCTGGCCCAATTTCTTTTTTCCAAATCGGGACAATTTCTTTTACACGGTCGATTCCATACTTGGCGGCTTCAAACACCCCGGTATGACGATGGGCAGCTGAACAAAGCACCACTACAGTTGGTGTGCCTGCATCCATGTAGCCAATTCTCTGGATGATGACAATTTTTTGCACCGTTGGCCATTGATCGCGAATTTCTTCAGCGACCTGAGCCATTTTTGCTTCAGCCATTGGAATATATGCTTCATATTCCAAGCCACTGGTTAACGGATGATCAGAATTATTAGTCTCTCCCCTGATAACACCAGTGAACATCACAACAGCACCCGTGCTATTTTGTATAGATTGGGTCATCAATGAATTAAAATCAAATTCATTTGTGGAAACTTTAATCATCACATCGTCATCCATTTGACCTCCACTCACCGGGGGAAAGCAAGCAATTTCAGCATTTTCAGTAATTGTATCGGAATCAAACGCAAAATTTTGATTGATTGAAACCAACATTATTGGTAAATAATCTTTCAATTGTGGGTGTTCTAAAACTAACCGATTCTTTAGATCCTGAATCGTTAATCCTTTTTCGACATCAATAATAATCTCATGGGATCCAACAAGTTCCTTTAATTTTGCAAAAAATAATATTTTTAAATGGATGTATTCATGAATGGATTGATTTTCGTTAATCATTGATAACATCTCCGCTCGTTCCACCTCTTTTTTCCACAAGGCGAATATTTTCAATTCTGGCAGATTTTTCTACAGCTTTAATCATATCATAAATCGTCAATCCAGCAACAGATACTGCTGTCAGGGCTTCCATTTCCACGCCCGTCTTACCATCTGTTATAACAGTTGCTTCAATTTGGATCCCAGGTAGTACTTCATCGATGTGAAGTTCAATATCAATTTTATTAATCATAAGTGGATGGCATAATGGGATAAGTTCGGATGTTTTTTTTGCGGCTTGAATACCGGCAATTTTTGCGACTGTCAAAACATCTCCCTTTTTTAGCAATCCTTTTTTAATCATCTCAACTGTGGTTGGTAAAAGCACCACCTGCCCTCTTGCTTTCGCAATACGATGGCTGATAGGTTTCTCTCCTACATCAACCATACTTGCATTTCCATTCGAATCTATGTGAGTTAGTTTATTATTTTTCATGATTGTATTTTATCGCATGATGTCTGAGTTTGAATTTTTATTAAGCAATCAAAAATACTTATGTTTCTGCTATAATTTCTCTCGTGGCGCAACAGATAGGTAACTATTATAACCAAGATTATCGAGTTGATACTGATCTTTATCAAGGTCCTCTTGATATATTATTAGAATTAATTGAACATGCTGAATTGGATATTACCAAACTTGCACTGGCAAAAGTCACTGATCAATATTTGGAATACTTAAAGAAATTCGAAACCGAAAATCCATCAGAGGTTTCTTCTTTTCTGGTAATTGCATCCAGATTATTACAAATAAAATCTCAGGCTTTACTACCAAAACAATCATTGGAAATCTTTGGTGCAGAGGAAGAAGATCCTGGAGAGGCTTTAGCGCAACAACTTATTATTTATAAAAGGTTTAAGGAAATTTCCAAATGGCTTTTTGAACGCGAAGAAGAAGGATTGCGAACCTATTTACGTATAGCACCCCCTCCAAAAATAAATTTCCAGCCAAAATTAGACCTCACCGGTATAACTTTAGATGATCTGGTGCAGGTAGCCAGAGAAATTTTTATCAATGGTATGCCGTTACAGAAATTGGATACTGTCATTAATTTTCCACGCATAACGATCAAAGAACGCATCACGACAATTTTGGATCATTTACGGAAATTTCGAAAAACCACATTCATGAGCTTGTTAATCCACAAAAATTCTCGGGTTGAATTGGTGGTAACTTTTCTGGCGTTATTAGAACTGGTTAAACGACATATAATTGACGCCAATCAAACCGAGCTTTTCGGGGAAATCGACTTGAATTCCGAAAAGCTCGTTGATGAAAACTTGGAACTTGAAATTGAATTTAATGAATAAGAAATTTTATTCTTGTTCTTGCTGAAACAATCTTTCAACCATTTCGTATGGTAGGCGATTACTGAGCCATACGACCATCAAACTGATATCATCATCACTGAGTGAATAATCTGGGTACTTTTCCCTAAAGGAATCGATCAGAATTTCAAACGAGTCTTCATCTGGCCATTCAAGCATAAATCCGGGCAATAAACTTCTATCAACATCAATAGGTAATAATTTCCAGGATCTTTCTTCCAGAAAGCCAAATATCGTCTTTTTAGTCTCAGAATTGATCTCTGACCAGGCACTCAGGACTTGAGCCACAAATTCATGTGATTTTTTGAATGTTTCAATGCAACCATTGATTTTTAATGGCAATGGCGCTACAGCACTATTTCTGAATCCTTGTACTCTTACATTGTTCTTGATGAGTGAATTTATTTTTCTTTGTTGTTCCTCTGAAAGTTTTTTGAAATTACCTAAAACTGATTGGATCACCAGTTGTCGGTAATCATCAAGCATATATTCATTAATTGCATGAAACGGTAAGAACCTAGCTTTTTTATCCATACTCTCTTTTTATTAATACCTTCCTCGTATTATTGTAGAAAGTGTAATTTTACTTGATTAATAACTGATTTTTAAATCTGGTCATTATTTTTCCTTCAGTTAGAATTGTTTTGAACTTGCAGAAAAGTAGATGTGAACTTAGAATCAATTTCTATGAGTGAAAACGAAGTCACCCCAATTCGAAGACAGTACTTGAATATTAAGAAAAACTATCCAGATGCGATCGTTTTTTTCAGACTGGGTGATTTTTATGAGACATTTGACGGTGATGCAGAGATAACATCCAGAGAATTGGACATTGTGCTGACTTCCAGAAACGTAGCCAAAGGAATTCGTATACCTATGGCTGGCATTCCGTATCATGCTGTTGATAATTATCTTTCCAGATTGATTAACAAAGGATATCATGTCGCTATTGCTGAACAATTGAGTGAACCGGATGGACGTGGAATTGTTGATCGGGATGTTGTTCGAGTTGTTACACCAGGCACTGTAATAGAACCAAATCTCCTAAAAAAGGATCAAAATAATTATCTAACCAGTGCGATTATTGATGAGAATCGTGTTGGTATTGCGTATGTAGATATTACTACCGGGGAATTTAAAGCAACGGAAATGGTTTCTTCAGAGCCATTTAATGAATTAAGGTCTGAATTACTACGTCTCAATCCCGCTGAGATATTATTACCTGAATTTTTAAAAATTCCGAATGAACTTACAGGTCATATCACTCATTACCCAAATTGGCATTTTGAACCTATCCGCTGTGAGGAAAAACTTAAAAATCATTTCAAGGTCACTACCCTGGATGCATTTGGGATAAAGGGATTAACGCTTGCCTTACAGGCTTCTGGTGCTATCCTTGACTATCTTACTGATACACAGCCGTCTGCCTTGAAAATTTTGAGTAATATATCCAACTACTCAACATCAACTTTTATGACTCTGGATGCTGCAACCCGTAGAAATTTGGAATTAACTGAAACTCTTCGGAAAAATGAAGTTAAGGGTTCGTTATTGCATATACTGGATTACGCGGTCACCCCTATGGGGAAACGCTTATTGCGCCAGTGGGTCTCACAACCATTATTAGATATTGAAGAAATTAAACTCAGGCAGGAAAGTGTCGGATTTCTTAAAAATCACGGGGTACTGCGAGCAGAGATATTTGGTCAACTGAAAAAAATAAATGATTTAGAAAGATTGACCAGTCGTGTCATTGCCGGACATGCCATCCCCCGTGATCTGGTTTCTATTCGTACTACACTCCAAAACCTACCAGAGTTATTGCAGATATTGTCTACATTGGATTCTCCTTCATTAAAAAAACTTACCGAAAAAATCCATATTTGTAACAAGGAACTTGATCTTTTGGAATTATCCATAGACGAAGATCCACCAGCTACACTTCAAACGACCGGGATTATCCGGGCTGGTTATTCATCTGAATTAGATCAAATCATTGAAGCATCGCAACATGCCCGGGATTGGATCAATAATCTCGAAAGTATTGAAAGAGAAAGAACGGGTATAAAAACCCTCAAAGTTGGTTATAACAAAGTATTTGGTTATTATATTGAGGTCACTCGAGCAAATAGCTCATCAGTTCCTCAAGATTATATTAGAAAGCAGACTTTGGTTAATGGTGAACGTTTCATTACGCCAGACTTAAAAGAGTATGAAACGCTTGTACTTAATGCTGAAGATCGCATCAAAGATATTGAGCAACGATTGTTCAAACAAATTTGCGAGCAATTAGCCTCATCCAGTAAAAGATTACTGGAAACATCAACGGGCATTGCTAAAATCGATGTAATGGCTTCCTTTGCGGAAGCAGCCTCATTAGGCAATTATTGCCAACCAGAATTACAGGATTCTCAAATCCTGCATATTTTGGATGGACGTCATCCTGTGGTTGAAAAGTCACTACAAGGGAAACGATTTGTTCCCAATGATTCTGTGTTTGAAGAAGGGGAGATCATCCGAATTATCACCGGTCCTAATATGAGCGGTAAAAGTACCTTCTTGCGTCAGGTGGCATTAATTGTACTAATGGCTCAAATTGGCAGCTTTGTCCCTGCCAGTGAAGCAATAATAGGAATAACAGACCGAATTTTTACCAGAATCGGTGCCCAGGATGAAATTCATGCCGGACAATCCACCTTCATGGTTGAGATGATTGAAACTGCCAACATTTTAAATCACGCTACTCCCAAGAGCCTGTTGATTTTGGATGAAATCGGTCGTGGAACTTCTACCTATGATGGATTATCGATTGCCTGGGCAGTCATTGAACACATTCATAACCATCCGGCCATTCGTGCAAGAACCTTATTTGCAACCCACTATCATGAATTGACCCAATTGAGTGATTTGCTGCCAGGAATTCGAAATTATAATGTTGCAGTCTCAGAAGCCGATAATGATGTCGTGTTTTTACACAAGATAATTCCAGGCGGGGCTGACCGATCCTATGGAATTCATGTTGGTCAACTGGCTGGATTACCAAAACCAGTTATTCAAAGGTCCGCTGAGATTCTTCGTCAATTGGAAGTAAGCTCCGGTAAAGCAATAACGATCCAACCAGACCTTCCTCAACAATTGACACTATTCCCTGAAAATAATCCAATAATCAGTGCACTTAAAGAATTGGATATCAATTCTTTATCACCTATTGAAGCATTGAATAAACTTTATGAGTGGAAGAAGAAATTTACAGGGTGATTTCTGGATTAAGCATTCTGAACCAATATGCGGCTACGTTCAGAAAATCTGCCAAAAACATCCTCACCATTCAATTTATAGTCATGCGAATTTATGACCTTCAAAAGGGGCAGGAGTTCAGGTAAGTAGTCTTTACCACTAACCTGTTGTGTCCAATAAATCGCTTGCGCAGCATACGCAATCACATTTTGAGGTTCAATTCGATCAAAATCTTCAAAAAACCAACCGCAAGATGTGTAC
>JACZIY010000316.1 GCA_014860845.1 Anaerolineaceae bacterium | reverse complement strand
TTTGGTGTTGACCCAATCAGAAAACGGTTGGCTGGATACCGTAAAGTTATTCGCCAAGCTGGACTATCATTTCCAGATGAGTATATTAATGAATACGCATTTTCACCAGAACAGGTCTTAAAAAAATTAATTCCTTTTGGATTACCATTATCAATTTTTGCTGCTACAGATTTACAAGCTATTGCCTTAATTAAGGAAGCAAGGACTATGGGATTGCGAATCCCTCAAGATATTGCTATTATTGGATTTGATAACATAGACATGGCTGAATATTTTGGTCTTACAACAGTTCATCAACCTTTAGATGAATCGGGCAGAATTGCTGCCAGTTTATTAATCTCCCGACTAACGAATCCGAAACAATCTAATCAACACATCGAATTACCATTGAAAATCATTCAGAGGGAGACAGCATAGAATGGTCAATTATAGGAGGTGACTGGGAAAAAATAAGTTTATATTTACCCACTAGTTTCTATTACTATAATAAATAATAAAATCGGAGGAAGATATGAAATCGTTTTGGAAGATAATTGCAATGCTCGTACTTGCAACAATGGTATTAACTGCTTGTGCCGCTCCTGCGGCTACTGAAGAACCAGCTGCTCCAGAAGAACCAGCTGCTCCAGTAATGGTTTATAAGGCTGGTCAGGAATTAACAGATGCATATGCAGGAAAATATAAAGGCACTGTTGTTACCATGCAGGGACCTTTTACGGATGCAGATGCAATAAAATTTGATAATTCAATAAAACCATTTGAAGATGCGACCGGCATAGATATTCAATATACTGGCTCTAAAGAATTCGAAGCCAATATTTCCATTATCATTGAAGGTGGAAACCCCCCTGACATCGTTGACTTCCCACAACCAGGTTTATTAAAAACCCTTGTGGCTAAAGGATATGGGGTTGATTTAACAGGTGTTATTAATCAAGATTGGCTGAAAGAAAATTACAATCAATCCTGGCTGGATATGTCCATGATAACAGGTCCAGATGGTAAGATCATGGCTGGTATCTGGGGGCGCGTGAATGGCAAATCACTGGTTTGGTATCCAAAGAAAGAATTTGATGCTGCTGGATATAAAGTACCTACCACATGGGATGAAATGATCGCTCTATCTGATCAAATCGTAGCAGATGGTGATGCACCCTGGTGTGTTGGAGTTGAATCAGGTGCTGCCACTGGTTGGGCAATGACTGACTGGATCGAAGAAATGATGCTGCGAACCACTTCCTTAGAGAATTATGACAAGTGGGTTAATGGTGAATTGAAGTTTGATTCACCTGAAGTCCGTCGTGCAGTTGAAGAAGTTTCCAATATCTGGTTTAAGGATGGTTATGTTTATGGTGGTCGTGGCGCTATTGCAACCACATTCTTTGGTGATGCACCAAAACCGATGTTTGACACACCAGTTCGTTGTTGGATGCACAAGCAAGGTAACTTCATTACCTCCTTCTTCCCCGAAGGAAAAGTAGCAGGTGTAGATTACGATTTCTTCTACTTCCCAGGACTGGACCCAGAATATGGTAAACCAGTTCTGGTTGCTGGTGACATTTATGCAATGTTTAATGATCGCCCAGAAACACGTGCTGTCATTCAATACTTCTCGATGGGTGATTCTGTGAAAGGTTGGGTGGAAGCCGGTGGTGCAATATCACCTCATAAGGATTCAAGTCTGGATTGGTACACCAATATCATTGATAAAGGTGTTGCAGATATTATTTTGAATGCATCATCTGTCCGCTTTGATGCCTCTGATCTCATGCCTGGTGAAGTAGGTACTGGATCATTCTGGAAATCGATGACAGATTACATCACTGAAGCAATTGATCTGGACACCGCATTGAAACAAATTGATGCATCCTGGCCTAAATAAAAAAATATTCACTATAATTAAATAGTACACTGTTAACGTCGAGTGAAGGAGTAGTAAAACTGAATAGGATCAGAATTCTGCTCCTTCATTCAATATTCAGAGATTGGAGGGAGAAACGTTATGCAAAGTAATCCTTTTAGCGGGATCATACGTGTATTTACTTCAGCAATCGGTAGGGTAGTTGTCTCCATCATTGTCCCATTGTTAACCTTCCTCGTTTTATGGCAGGGTTTCATTTTTCTAAGAGATACAGAAGCAAATCGATTCCTGGTCGTCATCATCGCTATTGTTTGGGGTGTTGGTGGAGTCATGTTACTCTACTATGTTACCAACTGGTTGGTGGAGAAACTTCCCAAAGAATGGATAACCCGCTTACAACCATTTATTTTTGTTGGTCCAGCACTGGCGATTTTGGCATGGTTTCTCGCCATTCCAACATTTAGAACTTTGCTATTAAGCTTTCAGGATGCAACCAGCCGGGTATTTGTGGGGGCGGATAATTATATTTTTGCTGTCACCGACCGGATCATGTTGGAGGCATTCCGCAACAATTTGCTCTGGATGATCGTCGGAACTTTTTTGTGTGTGGCAATCGGCTTGATCATTGCAGTTCTGGCTGATCGAAGCCGCTTTGAAAGAGTTTATAAGATCATCATATTTATGCCCATGGCGATCTCTTTTGTAGGTGCAGGCGTCATCTGGAAATTTATTTATACCTATAAAGGAGAAGGCGCTGGTATTTCTGAAATTGGATTGTTAAATGCGATTGTAATGGCATTGGGCGGGACATCGCAACCCTGGTTGCAACAACCACCCTGGAATAATTTCTTGCTCATCATCATTATGGTTTGGTTACAAACTGGTTACACCATGGTGATTTTATCATCCGCGATCAAAGGGATTCCTTCTGAATTACTCGAGGCTGCCAGGGTGGATGGTGCGAATGAATTCCGAATTTTCTTTACTATTATCATTCCAACGATAAAAGGCACGTTGATTACTGTCGCTACAACAATCCTCATTTTCAGCTTAAAATTGTTTGATATTGTCAGGGTGATGACCGGAGGTAACTATGGCACCAATGTCATTGCCAATGAGTTTTACCTACAACGCTTTACCTATGGTCACACAGGAAGAGCATCAGCGATCGCCATCATTCTATTAGTTGCAGTTATACCGGTGATGATTTACAACCTGCGCCAATTTGGTGAAAGGAAGGCATTCTGATGAGCAAAAAGACAAAGAGTTTTTCAGGTCAAAAAAGGACATCTAGCCTGTTCGTCAATGGCGTTTTGATTTTCATTTGTCTAATTTGGATTGTGCCAACTCTTGGGGTTTTGGTTACTTCTTTCAGGTACAGTGAGAATATTTTCCGTTCGGGGTGGTGGGCAGTTTTTCCACATAGAGGTTATGTCGAAACACGTGAAATAAAAATAGATCCTTCTACAGACGTGGATGGACCTATCACGATTGATGGTGTGACACATACTTTTGAGGAATGGCGCAATGGGATCACTATGCCAGATGGTGATCAATATACCTGGTATGGAAATAAGCGAACATTGCTGGTAAAAGTTGAAGAACGAAAATGGCTTGGATTTGAGACAGATCTAACTTTGGATAATTACATAGATACCTTAACCGGGAAAGAAATTTCATTCACAGATGGTATGGGAAATACGATTGTACGTAAAGGAAATGACCTGGGTGGTGCTTTCTTAAATTCCATTGCAGTATCAATTCCTGCAACGATTATTCCTATTATGATCGCCGCGTTTGCAGCCTATGGGTTTGCATGGTTAAACTTCCCGGGTAGAAAATTCTTCTTTACACTCGTGGTTGCTTTACTGGTGGTCCCATTACAAATTGCTCTTGTGCCAATCCTGCAGGATTACACAAAATTAAACTTGAATGGTACCTATCTGGCGATCTGGATGGCACATACTGGTTTTGGTCTGCCATTGGCGATTTACTTAATGTTTAACTATATCAGTACGATACCCAGAGAATTATTGGAATCAGCATTTATTGATGGCGCATCACCTTTCACGATTTTTATTCAGTTGATCCTTCCCCTATCCGTCCC
>JACZIY010000315.1 GCA_014860845.1 Anaerolineaceae bacterium | reverse complement strand
GGGATTGGAAATCTGGATGAAGTAGCAAGTCTCAATTACATGTGCAATGATTATGGTCTGGATACCATCGAAACAGGCGCAGCTTTGGGTGTCGTGCTTGAAGCTGGTTTGGGACAATTTGGAGATACAGAGGGCATAATTGAACTGCTAAAACAAGTTGGAGAAGGTACACCTTTAGGTCGCGTGATAGGAAATGGAGCAGTAACAGCTGGTCACGTATTTGGCATCAGAAGAGTACCTGCCGCATTAGGTCAGGCAATGCCGGGTTATGATCCGCGCAGTCTAAAAGGTAATGGGGTAACCTATGCTACTTCCCCGCAAGGTGCAGACCACACAGCAGGTAATGCATTTGGTGCCCGTGCTGAGGTCAATCCATTGGGCATTGAAGGACAAAAGGAGCTTTCTCTCAAATTACAGATCATTTCTGCGATGTTGGATAGTACCGGCTTGTGTCTATTCGCCAGACCACCGGTTATCTCAGATCCACAACTCATGACAGACATGATCAATGGTATTTATGGATGGGGTTGGGATAAAAATGACCTTGATGCCATGTATAGAGATATTCTGCGGGATGAACTGGAATTCAACCGACTTGCTGGGAAAACGGCAAAAGATTATCGGATCCCAGAGTATATGAGGGAAGAACCGTTGGCACCTCACAATGTCGTTTTTGATGTGCCAGACTCCGAATTAGATTCAGTGTTTGAAACTTTATAGGTGATTGATGAGCATTGATGTTGAACTTTTTGGACTGCTTTACCAAAATAAACAACGGCGTCAAGCTTTGAATTTGATAAGACCTACTTTAATTCGTGATGTGATAAACATGCTAGGATTGAAGGAAGAGGAGATCGGGCTTATCACTGTTGATGGTGTGCAAAGTGAACCGGAAGATCTTGTACATCCTGGTAATCGATTGTGTTTCTTTCCACCCATGTCTGGCGGATAGATGACTCTAATGACATTTATCCTGCAGGAATTGATAGAGAAAAGATCGTTGAGGAGGCGTGCATGAGTTTGTTGAAGATTGATTTGCTTAGCAAGTCATTTGGGGGATTGAAAGCAGTCTGGAATGTGGACTTTGCCATTGAGGAAGGTGAGATCATTGGGCTAATTGGTCCAAATGGCTCTGGAAAGACTACAACTATTAACCTGCTTACAGGTTGTCTAAAACCAAATTCTGGTACGATCGTTTTTCAGGGGAATAATATTGCCGGTCTTCCGCGTTATCAAATTTGCAGCAGGGGGATATCCAGGACTTTTCAGTTGGTAAAACCGTTTCTTGAATTTTCAGTGTTGCAGAATGTGATGGTAGGCCGAATGTACGGCAAAGAATCTGTCAAGAGCCTGAAAGTTGCCGCGGAGGAATCGAAACTTTACCTTGAAAAGGTTGGTCTTCTGGACAAAGCGGACAAATTGGCGAAAGATCTGACATTGATGGAACGCAAAAGGGTTGAGCTTGCCAGGGCTCTAGCTGCAAAACCTCAATTGCTTCTTTTGGATGAATTAATGGCGGGATTGAACCATGCTGAGGCTGAGGATGCTATGAATTTAATCCGTAAATTAAAAGAAGAGTTCAATCTTACTATCCTTATGGTAGAACATATCGTTAAGGCAATTGTTGGACTCTCTGATCGCATTGTTGTGTTGAACATGGGGCAAAAAATCGCAGAAGGCCTCCCTCAAGATGTGATTCACAATCCTGAAGTTATCGACGTATATCTAGGAAAACCACATGCTTAAACTTAATGATATAAATGCTTTTTATGGAGATCTCCAGGCACTTTGGGGAGTTTCTATGGAGATAAAAGAAGGAGAATTGGTTGCCCTGGTAGGTCCAAATGGAGCAGGGAAAACAACAACCTTGAAAGTGATCACCGGTTTGCTGCAAATAGCATCCGGATCGGTCGAATTCGATGGCAACGATTTACGCAAAGCGCCAGCTCACAAGATTGTTGAATTTGGGATTTCACAGGTACCTGAAGGTGGCAGAGTGTTTGCTGGAATGACAGTTCTCGAAAATTTGGAATTAGGATCGTTTCCTTCTAGAGCTAGAAAAGTCAAGGATGAGTCCATGAACTGGGTATTCGAAATTTTTCCACGCCTGGCAGAGCGAAAGAATCAACAAGCGGGAACTCTGAGCGGTGGAGAAAGGCAGATGTTGGCTATTGGTCGAGCGTTAATGTCAAAACCAAAACTTTTGATGCTCGACGAACCATCATTTGGATTGGCTCCGATTCTTGTACAGCAAATGTTTGTGTTGATAGAGAAAATTAACAAACTAGGTGTAACTGTCCTGCTGGTGGAACAAAATGTCAGAGCAGCACTGGAATTGGCTCAAAGGGCATACGTCATTGAGAATGGCAGGATCATTGGTGAGGGAAAAGGCGATTCTCTCCTATCGTTTGAATCCATACGCGCTGCATATTTAGGATAGAAAAGGACAGGAACTATGATTGAGGCTGTAACGCAAAATTTGGTAATAGGTATTATGTTGGGAGCCCTATATGGATTAGCGGCGGTGGGAATTGCCATGGTCTTCGGGGTTACAAAGTTCCTTAATGTAGCCCATGGAGAGCTCTTGATGTTCGGCGGATATTCCACCTTTTGGCTTTTTAAACTTTTGAACATCGACCCCTTCCTTTCACTTCCACTTACAATCCTGTTCCTCCTTCTGATCGGTTTTGTACTTTATAAACTGCTTTTCGTTCGCATGGTCAAAATGACAGAAGAGCAAAAGATTAAAAATACTATGCTGGTCGGGTTTGGTTTGACCTTGGTTTTACAGAACATCGCATTGAATCTTTGGACTGCAAATGATCGCGGGGTTACCACATCTTATGCCACAGAATCGTTAATGTGGTTAGGTATTCGTTTCCCTTATGTGCGCGTAGCAGGTTTAGTGATTTCATTAGTATGCTTATTTGCCTTACAGCAATTCCTGCGCAAAACTTATATCGGGAAAGCTATCAGGGCTACAACAGAGGATTGGGAGGCAGCCTCACTGGTGGGGATTGATGTGCAAAAGGTCTATATGCTTGCCTTTCTGATAGGAACTGCCTTAGCCGGGGTGGCTGGTGCTTTGGTGCTCGTGAGCTATTCAGTAAGTCCCTCTATTGGGTTGCATTGGACCCTTAAGTCACTGATCGTGATGGTGTTGGGGGGAGTGGGCAATTTCATGGGTACTTTTGTGGGAGGCATTCTTCTGGGTGCCACTGAATCGGCTACTGCATTCTTTATTAGTGGAAATTACCGTGAGGTGGTTGGTCTTATCTTCTTTCTGCTGGTTTTGATCTTTAAACCCCAGGGGTTATTCGGCGCAAAGGAAAGGTAATAATGAAAAATCAAAAAATCATCTTTATCATCCTTCTCATCGTTATCATGGTGTGCATGCCATTGGTGATTGAAAAAGAGAGCATCCTAAACCTCCTGGTTTTGATTTTGTTATATGTCATCCTGGCAACGAGTTGGAATATCCTGGGTGGTTATACGGGGCAGACCAGTCTGGGGCATGCCGCTTTTTTTGGCTTGGGTTCTCTTGCAACACGCTTACTCTGGGTCAAAGGGGTGCACATTATTCCCAGCATTTTGGTAGGCAGTTTACTGGCCGTTGCCTTCGCATTGCTAATCGGTGCTCCTGCTTTTAGGCTTAAAGGCGTCTATTTTGCTATTGGCACACTGGCGCTTGCGGAGATTCTTAATGTGACGGTTGGTAATATGTTTCCAGAAATAGCTTCTCTTCCGATTAAGCAACTTGTTGGTTATCAACTTGTGCCGCGATATTATGCTCTACTGGGATTGGCTGTATTCGTTATTGGAGGTTCTTATCTTCTTGTGAATTCCAAAATCGGACTGGGTATGATGGCGGTGCGTGAAGAAGAGGACGCGGCGGAGTCACTTGGCGTCAGTGCTTTGAAGCATAAACTGATCGCTTTAGGTGTCAGTGCATTTTTTACCGGTTTGGCAGGTGGGGCGTTTGCTTTCTATCATGTTGGCTACTATTACCAATACCCGTTCTCACCTTCCTGGAGCCTGGATATGTTGACAATGGTTTACATTGGCGGTCAGGGTACCATCCTTGGACCCATCATCGGTGCGGTATTTTTTGTTGCGCTAAAACAATTTTTGGTCATGAATGTTGGTGAATACCATATGATCATATTTGGAGTATTGTTTATTATCGTTGTGCTTTTTTTGCCGGGTGGAATTGTTTCTCTTTGGGGCAAGCTGAAGAAAGGAATTTCAGGTCAATCGAAATTAAATTCTAAAAAGAACCTCCCCCCAAGCGAGTAGATGTAATTATGGGTTACTGGTGCGTACCAAAGTACCAGCAACAAATCCTACAGTAGATTGGATTGTCTCAGAAAATGATGTTTTGTTTCAAAAAAAGTTTGAAAAATTATCTGGTACGAATTAAATAAAACCCAAAAGAACACTGATACAAGCCAGAAAGGAGGAAAGCTATCGAGTAAATATCCGTACGAGATCGAAAAATTAATCCCAATTTGAATCTTATGGAGGATAAGTATGAAAACCAAACGAATGAGTTTTTTCGCGATCTTGATTGTAGCGAGCTTGTTGCTCGCAAGTTGTGGACCAACAGCAACAGAAGCACCGGCTGCTCCTGTTGCAGAACAACCAGCTGAAAACCCAACGACAGAAGCCCCTTCTGAAGCTCCAGCTGCAGAAGAAGTAGAAGAGGTAGAAGAAGCAAAACCACCTGCGCCGGAATATATTGAAATTGGCTCCTCGATTTCCCTGACCGGTAAATTTGCTGACCTTGGAAATATGATTTTACCTGGTTACCAAATTGCCGTGGATGACATCAATGCGGCTGGTGGCGTGTATGTAGAAGAATATGGCGTAAAAGTCCCATTACGCCTGACATTCTATGACGATGCATCTGAACCCACCAACGCAGTCACCAATATGGAAAATCTGAACTCAAACATGACATTGACAGCATATCTGGGTGGTGGCGGTAGTGCCATGCACGCTGCTTCCGCTCCAATTGCTGAAAAAAATCAGGTGCCTTATTGCGGTGTTGCCTTCGCTTTGTATCAGATCCATCAGCAGGGTTTCCAATATCTTTTCTCGCCATTCCCCAAATCCCCACAACAAGCTACGGACACTTTTATTATTCTGAACTCTCTGGTTGGCGATGGAGAAAAACCGAAAGTTGCAATCTTCACCTACAGTGATGACTGGGGTATTGAAATAGGTAAGCTTTGGCAAGCCGAAGCAGAAGCAAATGGTTATGAAGTTGTAGAATATGCTGAGAATCCCGCAAAGCCAAACGATTGGTCTGATGCTATCCTAAGGGCCAAAGCAGCTGGCGCCGAGGTTCTTCTGACCTTACCCATTTTCCCGGACGGCAGCGGTATGTTTAAGACCATGGCTGAACTGGATTGGGCTCCAAAATTCGCACTTGTGATCAGGGCACCGGAAGGGCTCAACTGGGGTGAAGCTATGGGTAAGGTTGGCGATTATGTCACCATCTTCCCTGGCTGGCACCATGAAGCAAAGTTTGATGGGGTTGAAGCACTCAACGCAACCTACCAGGCCCAATTTGATCGCCCTGCAGATATTCTGACAGGTCCGGGCTATGCCTGTGTACAGCTTCTTGCAGCAGCGATTGAGAACGCCGGTACACTGGATAAAGTAGCTGTTCGTGATGCGATGGCTGCCAGTGATATGGATACAATGATTGGTCAGGTGACATTCAACGCAGATGGTACTGGTAACGTATTGAACCCGATGGTTCAATGGCAAGGTGGTGTAACACGCCTCGTCTACCCACCAGAACAGGCATCCACTGGTATTCTCTATCCAGCACCTCCCTTTGGAGAAAGATAACCAATAACAACTGTCATTGAAAGACAGAAAATATCATAGGATTGAGGTGGTGCTTGAACAATCACAACACCACCTCAATCAAAATAGAATTTCGTACAGCCTGTTGGACCGCAGCGAAAAAATTAACGAAAACAATTTGCAAAAAAGACAGAAATCGCAGGGTTATTTTCCTATGCAGCAATTCAAACACGTGGATAAGCCTACCAATTTGATCACTGATCAAGTCCAGCGAATCGATATTCGTAATACCGCCTATGGACTTGCTGCCCGTGGTGAATATGGAGTCGCTGTGCAAAGAGGTGTACAAAAGAGCCTGCCGGGGAAATTTCCGCTTTCTGCTGCACAAAAAGATATTATCGATCACATTGCTTTGATGAGTTCGAACCCAGTAGCTGAATATAAAGCACCGATTTCGCAAGACCCGGAGTTCCTGACCGATCATATTAAGTCATTCGGTTATTTTCTGAAAGCCGATATCATGGGGACTTGCAAAGTGCCTGAATCTGCTAATTATAGCCATGATAAAATGGGGAACCCGATTGTTCCCCGATTTGAAAACGCAATTGTTATTGTGATGCGTAAAGAGTTAAAGGCGATGCGCGCTTCAACAGGTCATGATTGGATGGGCGATCCGATCAGTTTTCAGTCTTACCAGCATTTAGGGATGGTTACCGAAACGATGGCAAATTACATCCGCCGCCTGGGTTGGGATGCTTCCCCTCAATACGGACCTTCTTTCGTGAATAAATATTCGGTGTTGCTTCCACCGCTTTTGCTCGCAGCGGGAATTGGTGAAGTCAGCCGAGCGGGAATCGTCTTGAATCCGTATCTTGGATTGGCGTACAAAGCTGCAGCTGTACTCACGGATATGCCTATTGTCCCGGACCGACCCATTGATTTTGGCTTGCAGGAATTTTGCCGGAATTGCAAGATATGTGCAAAGAACTGTCCCAGTAAAGCCATCTCAATTGGCGATAAAGTGATGTATAACGGTTATGAGACATGGAAGCTGGATACCCGTCGTTGTGGGAGCTACAACTTCACAAACAGAAACGGGACGATGTGTAATACATGTGTCAAGAGCTGTCCATGGAGTAATCCATCGACTTTCCCACATAACTTGATACGCAGATTGATCATTGATTTGCCTTTCACTCGACCGATAGCCATAAAGATTGCTGAATCCCTTGGAGAACGAATGACTGTTCCGGAAAAAAAGTGGTGGCACGATATGGAATATGTGGACGAAGTGATCGAATCTCGCGAATAGGCAAAAAAATCCAAGAATATTGAAATGGCTTTCACAATTTAACCAAACCTGAAAGGAAAAATTTTCCTAATCAGAGTGACAGTCCAATAACTGGGATGGAAATATTTCATATTTTTTTGGTGAAAAAGTGAATGAGATCAACGATCAATTCCTCGATAGACAGACAAGAGGTAATGCGATAGCGGGAGTGAATTCGCTTTTCAGCAGCAAGAAGCGAGCAAATCTACGACACATAAGCTTATGCGGACATATTTATTAAGTGGTTCCAGTGGCTATAATGAAATGACTGGTAGCTGATGGTGTATTTAATGTGAATGAATGCTCATTTCTACATGATGAAAATAAAAACTGTCGATGCTTTGGTAGATCGTTTTGTAAGTCCCACAAAACTTTGCAAGTCGCAAGTCGCAAGGTGCTGGAGGACCAGAGGTCAGGATGCAAGCACCAATTTGGGAATCAGCTTTTAAGAGACTAGCTGATGTAGAGAGGGTGAAGGAAATTATGGAGGGACATAAATGACCAGAAAATTACTTGTTATTGGAGCACACTCCGCAGATTTTGTGTGGCGGGCTGGTGGGACGATCGCGACAATTACAACTCAGGGAGGTACCGCAACTGTTGTAGTCCTTTCTTACGGAGAGCGCGGAGAATCAGGTGAATTGTGGAAAGAGCCGAACCAGACTGTCGAAAACGTTAAGCGAATTCGACACGAAGAGGCCAGTGCAGCTGCCCGGATCTTAGGGGCTGACTTTCGAGCCCTGGATTTTGGTGACTACCCCCTCAACATTAACGACCCAGCCCTGGAGCAAATCGTTCAAATTATCCGTGAAATTCAACCGGATATCATCCTGACACATACACCTGTTGACCCATTCAATCCCGATCATCCTGTTGCCTGTCAGGCTGTGCAGAAAGCGCGCTTGTTATCATCCGGTGCGGGTGTGGCAAGTGCTTTTAATCGCATTAATCCACCGGATCTGTATTTTTTCGAACCACATCAGCCAGAGTTATGTGAATTTCATCCGAACACATTTGTGGATATCACACCTGTGATGGAACAAAAAAAGAAAGCAATGAACTGCATGAAGGCGCAAAGTTATCTGCAAACCTATTACACTGATCTTGGTTCACGGCGGGGCAATCATGCACGGCGCATATCCGGAAACCAGGAAGTGAAATTTGCCGAGGCGATGCAGCGTTCCTTACCCTGGGTGGTTAAGAGCTTATGACAGTAGACGAACTCAAACGACTCAGTGAACTTGGTGTCGCAACTGTTTATGAAGCTTCAGGGCGGATTGGACTGATTGATATCCCATTCATTCAGCTAATTCAGGGCAGTCGCATTGCCGGCCCTGCACGAACGGTGCGATGCGCACAGGATGATAACCTGATGGTGCACGCAGCCATCGAGCAGATTATACCTGGAGAGGTGCTGGTATTGACCATGCCAGAACCAGCGCCTGTGGCGTTAATTGGCGAATTGTTGGTAACTCAGGCCAAGGTTAAAAAAGCTGCAGGAATTTTAGTGGATGCAGCAGTCAGGGATGTGGAAGAGTTGCAGAACCTTGGTCTTCCTATTTGGACTCGTTTCATTCGGGTAAAAGGCGCAAGCAAGAATAAGATTGGCGAACTTAATAGAATTGTATCTGTTGGCGGCACACAGATTGCCCCATCAGATATTATTGTTTTAGATGCCGATGGGGGAGTTTGTATTAAGCAAGAGCGGGTTGGAGAAGTTTTGCAGGCTTCAGAAGTGCGTTTTGAAAAAGAAACGCGCTTGCGTGAGAAATTGGAGGCTGGTGAAATATCCTATGATCTGCACGGACTACGTGACTTTGTTGAAAAGAATGGGAGGAAAATTGAACCCTGAACCGATTTTAGATTTAGCTCATCTGGCTCATATTGAGTTGTTGACGCCTAAACTTGAGGAAAGTAGAGACTTCTTCATACATGTGATGGGCATGTACGAAACTGAACGAGTGGGGGATTCTGTTTATTTGCGTGGTTGGGATGATTACGAACATCATTCTCTTCAACTCACAGCTTCCTCCAAGCCTGCCTTGGGACATTATGCGTTTCGTGTAATGAGCCCACAGGCGTTACAGCGAAGAGTGGCTGCTGTGGAGAAATCCGGTTTGGGAAAAGGGTGGAAAGATGATAATGTGGGGCATGGCCCTGCTTATTGTTTCACAAATCCCGATGGACATAATATGGAAATTTATTATGATACCGAATGGTATCAGCCTTCAGCGGAGTTAAAGCCTGCATTGAAGAATCAAGCTTCCCGATTTCCAGACCGTGGTATCGGTTTGAGGAGGTTAGACCATATCAACATCCTTGCTTCGGATGTACGGGCATCTCGGGTTTTTCATGAAGAAGTACTGGGTATGCGGTTAACCGAACAGGTAATTTTCGATGATGGATCAGAAAAAGCAGCCTGGGTAACCTGTAACAACAAGACTTATGATGTGGCAATTGTGGAAGACTGGGTTGGAGCAAAAGGACGCCTGCATCATATCACTTACGCAGTGGATAATCGCGAGGCTATTTTGCGTGCTGCGGATATTTGTCTGGAACATGGTGTTCCCATTGAGACAGGTCCGCACAAACACGCCATCCAGCAAACCTTCTTTTTGTACGTTTTTGAACCAGGTGGGATTCGTTTTGAGATCGCCAACGCCGGAGCGCGTCTGATGCTCGCCCCTGATTGGAAGCCAATCATCTGGAGTGAGGCAGAACGCAAAAAAGGACAGGCATGGGGTTTACCGACCATTCCATCCTTCCATACATATGGATCACCACCAGTGGAGTAAACATGCCTCATCTTACACTCGAATATACCAATAACCTTGATTTTGATGTACAGGATGTTCTTGCACGTCTTCTTTCTGAATTAGCAGCTACTGGAGCCATCAACTTGAAAGCGCTCAAGAGCCGTGCAGTTCGTCACAGCGATTATCGCATTGCAGATGGCAATCCGGAATATGCCTTTGTACATGTTAATTTATTGATTCGCGAGGGACGACCGATTGAGGTACAAAAGGTTTTGTCTCAACAGGTGATGAAGGTACTGGAAAACACTTTCGGGCATCGTTTTGAGAACTACTTTTTATCCCTCTCGGTGGATATCAAAGAAATGCGCGAAGGGATCGCATTGACACATCACAACATCCCAGATTTGTAGATAAAATATGAACGATCTGATTGAAGATAAACTTGCTATCCGTGAAGTGGTAGAGAATTGGGTTCTATATCGTGATGCAGGCGAGTGGGAGCGCTTTGCGACAGTCTGGCATGATGATGGCTGGATGACAGCGACCTGGTTCCAGGGACCTGCCAAAGATTTTATCGAAGCCAGCCGTGTACTCTTCAAAAAAAGTGGTAGTATCCTGCATCAACTTTGTGGCTGGACCTGTGATATTTCTGGCAACCGTGCCATTTCTCAAGTCAAAATGACCATCAATCAACGCGCACCACTCGAGGGTGTTTTGATCGATGTTGTTTGTTATGGTCGTTTCTATGATTTTTTTGAGAAACGGGATGGACGTTGGGGGATCGTTCGTCGGCAACCGATTTATGAAAAGGACAGACTCGATCCTGTTGATCCATCCATTGTTCTTGATTTTGATACGGATCTGCTTACCAGTTTCCCGGAAGGGTATTGTCACCTGGGTTATCTACAGGCGAAAAATGGCTTTTCAGTTAAAGATTGCTTGCCCGGCTTACACGGTCCTGAAGTTGAAAAGTTATACAATGAAGGAAAAGCTTGGTTGGCAGGTTCAGAAAAACCTGGAGAACTCCTTTAAGTTTCAAAATCACGGATAATGCTATCAAAAAACCGCTCAACTGTAATTTTGGCGGTTTTTAAATGATAGACAGATTTAAAGTGACTTTATAGTGAATTGATTTCCGATTGATTAGGGGTGGTTGTGTAAAGAATAGCATTGCCATCCTTTCTTACCATTTCAAGCGTTGGAAATGAAAATTTGTTGGAGACAATCCGTTTACCAGGTTCCAGCTCTGTTTTAAGCTTCGTTTCAAGTTTTGAGAGAGCATCAGGCATAAGATAGCATACAACGACGTCCGCTTCGCTTAAATCCGCGTTAAAAAGATTTCCAAAAATGATTTGAACTTGTTTTCGTAACCCCAGAAGAGAAATTAGTATCTGGCACCAGAGATAACGTATTGGATCGATCTCAATCCCAACCGCCCTGGCATGATAACGTTTGGCGGCAGCGACCAGTACCCTGCCATCTCCGCAGCCAAGGTCATACACTGTATCATTCGGTTTGACTCCAGCCATGTCCAACATGCGATAAACGACCTGCATAGAAGACGGAACCCAAGGTCCCCCGACAATGCGTGTCCAATAAAGCGAAATGACAATTAGCAAGATCGGTAAATAATCAAGATATGATTTGAAGTATCCAGAAAAATCAACCATCTGATCATCCTGATTTGGTGGTTATTTGCTCTCTTTTCCAAATGATAGAAGTTGATAACTGTCGCTTTTGCGGAAATTCACAATTTCAACCCATCCCAATTTATCAAGTTCCTTGCGGATCTCGGCTTCATCTCCACCACGTTCCTTCACGTCAATATAACCGTAATCAGGATATTCGTTGGATATAGAAAGTGAAACGATAAAACTGCCAGCATTTGATAAGGCCTGGATAAATGGGGCAAGATGGCCTTTTTCGTTGGGGAGTTTTGCCTCAATGCGAGTGCCTGCCTGGCTTCCACCGGTTATGTCAACGAAGGCTCTGAAAATATCAGCTGCGGTAATGATGCCAACCAGGGCATCTTCTTGCACAATCAGCAGAGAATCGATTTTATTGATTAGCATAAAATTGGCGGCAGTGGAGATACTGCAATTTTCGTCAACTGCGAAAACAGGGCTAACCATGATGCTTCCCATTGTGACGTTATCAAGCATTGAGGCGATCTCAAAAACATTAAGCGTTGTGACAGGAGACGGTGTTGCGCGTAACATGCCGCCTGTGGTAACAATCCCAATAGGTTTGCCCTTATTATCAACAATCGGTAAATGATTGATAGCATTTTTCTTCATCAAGCGCAAAGCTTCGTTATAATTTGTTTCAATATGTGCCGTAATTGGGCTGGGGGTCATCAAATTTTTGACACGCATGGTATTCGTTACTCCTTTTTTATGAACAAGTTTTTTTAGGTCGTTTGTATTAATTTGCCATTGTCCACGATACTTGCCACCCATTTTCTGTGCGTTGATTTGCTTTTCGGCTATCATTTGCCGAATACGGGCAGTAGTAACGTCAAGTAGGTCTGCTGCTTCCTGAGTGGTAAGCCACTCTTTCGATTCCATTAGTCCTCCTTGCGCTAGCGTAAATTATTTACAGATAATATCACTTATGCTAGCGTAAGTCAATAACGAAATATCCAAATTGTTTGCACAATTTTTGAGAAATTATTCAACGAATATCATTGTGAATTTGTTTTACAGAGATATTTCTATGCATTATCCAGGTTTGCTTTCACTAAATACTCAATAAAGGATTCTGCTGATTTGGGAAGTTTTTTATTTTTCAAATGGATTAGAACAATATTGCATTCGATTTCCTCATCAAGCGGGATGGCAACCACATCAGGATCTTTATAATATTCGTAGATCTTGGAAGGCATCAATGCCAGCCCAATATTGGTCCCGACCAGTGCGAATACACTTACCTTTTTTTGGCTTGAGTAAAAAATTGTCGGTTCAAATCCTGCATCATTGCATACATCCATGATCAATCTGTGTAAATCTGTAACTTTATCGAAAACTATGAAATTGTCTTTCGATAAATCTTTAATGGAGATTGAATGTCTTGTTGCGTGACGGTTTTTTTTGGAAACCACTACAAGCAGTTTGTCTTTACTGATTTCAAAATTGGTATATTTATCCGGATCAATGTAATTTTGACGAGCAATCGCGAGATCGAAACGATGCTCATCCAGGCCTGGTAGTACATTCAAACCATGTATTTCCTCCATGTCGAAGTGAATACCTGGGTTTTCAACACGGAATTGGGCGATTGAATTAGTGATTCCATATTGGGTCAGTACAGGAATGGTGGCAATTGAGAAATTGTCAGTTTCCGATTTAAAGCTGTCCAATTGTACTAAAAGAGCTTTATAATCTACATTAAGTTTCCGTGCAGGTTCTAAAAATGCCTGTCCTGCCTCTGTCAGGAAAACCTTACGTTTACTACGATCAAAGAGAGAAACATTTAATTCCTTTTCCAATGCAATGATTATTTTAGAGAGAGAAGATTGGGATATGTAATGTTCATCGGCAGCCGCTGAAAAGCTGCCAGTATCAACAATTGAAAGAAAATATTGGATTTGACGGATATCCATCGTATTATCCTTGGATCTATTCCATTATGGAATAATTTGTTTCACAGAATGAATTGATGTTTCGTTTAATAAATTGTACTATAACAATATGATAAAAGTCTTTGGAACAATTTGGGAAATCAAAGAAGGGAGGGAAAACAGAAATCATAGTTATTGTGCTTGACAGCAAAACCAAGTACCTTGGTTTTATAAAAACCAATGGCAAATTATCCAAACAAGGAGAATGAGAATGAAAAAGAATCTTTCAATGATCCTGGTGATTATCATGATCGCTAGTATCCTATTGACAGCCTGCGCTGCTAAAGCAACTGAAGCGCCTGCTGCTGAACAACCAGCCGTACAGGAACCAGTTGCAGAGGAACCGGCTGTTGACGAACCAGCTGAAGACACCAATGTTTCTATGGTGCCTGCAAAACCAGGATCGCCTTTCGATATCAACGGCAAAGTGGTCTGTTACATCATACCCTCACTTGCCAATCCTTTCTTGAACGGGGTTGCCACTTCCGTTACAGAACAATTTGCAGCTGATGGCGTGACAGTGAACGTCTACGGCGCTGACGAAGGTGGTTTGAACGCACAGTTTGACCAGATTGAGAATTGTATCTCCATGGGTGTTGATTTCATGTACCTTATGGCAGCCGGCGAAGTCGATCAGCTGTTACCTGCTGTTGAAGAAGCCAAAGCCGCTGGTATCATGGTGATGGGTGTACCTCCTCAAAAACTTGCTCCCTTTGATTCCATTATGCACACCAGCCAATATGAAGACGGTGTCAAAGTTGCGAAGATGGCTTGCGATTTCATTGAAGCCAGGTACCCAGATGCTGCTGACGGTAGTGTTGAAACTGCCATTGTTGGTGGTGCGAGTTCCTCCGTTGGCATGAAATTACGCGATGATGGTTATTCCACCATCACTGACACCTGCCCTAAGGTCAAACTTGTTGCACATTTGGATGTTTCTGGTGATAGCCTTCCTGTTGGTCAGAATGCCGCCGAGAATGTCTTAACGGCTAATCCTAATGTAAAAGTGTTCATTGGCCAATCCACAGCCCATGCACAGGGTATTTCTAACGCTATCAAAGCGATGCCTGGTGTTAACTTAGCTGATTATGGTGTTTTCGCTGGTGATATGGATCCTTCCATGATCCCAACCGTCACCAGTTGCGAAGATCCCTACAAAGGTTTTGTTGCCATCGGTGGGACCGCTCTTGATGTAGCTACCTACGAACAGGTCAAGAAGATGCTGCAGGGTGTCGAACACCCCGACATCATCAATGATGCATTGGAACCGATCCATTGCGATTTTGCCACACTCGCACCATAATAAGTGGTATATCTGTAAAAAAATTATAGTGAAGGGTGGGGGACCCTTCACTATAAAAAATAGGTGAAAAAGAATGGATGCCAAGGTCGTATTATCACTGAAAAACATCACCAAAAGATATCCTGGGGTTCTTGCGCTGAACAATGTTTCTTTAGACTTCATTGCGGGGGAGGTCCATGCTTTACTAGGAGAAAATGGTGCCGGGAAGTCCACATTGATTAAAGCTGTGGCAGGCGCAATTAATATAGACGATGGAATTATTCATGTTGGGGGGGAAGATCATCAGCAGATGACCCCGCACCTCTCCAGGGGATTGGGAATTGAAGTGATCTACCAGGAATTCAACCTGGTGCCGACCATGACAGCTGCTGAGAATATTTTTCTGGGGGAAAAGCCGAGCGATAAGTACCTGGTCGATTATCGGGCAATGAAAAGGAAGGCCAGGGAGCTTTTTGATCAATTCAATGTCGATATCGATCCGAATATCTTGGTGCGGGAGCTATCTCCTGCTCAAAAACAAATTGTCGAGATCGCCAAAGCGGTCTCAAAAGATGTAAAAATCCTGATTATGGACGAACCCAGCGCCCCACTTTCGGTTTCGGAAGTGGAGCACATGTTCGAGGTTGTGAATCAGTTAAAACAAAATGGAGTCACGGTTATTTATATATCCCACCGATTGGAAGAAGTCTTTAGAATTTCAGACCGGGTTTCAGTCTTGCGGGATGGTGAATACGTAGCCACCAAATTGACCAAAGATACCAACCGCCAAGAACTGATCAGTTTAATGGTTGGGCGTCAACTAACTGAAACTTATCCACCACGGATGCACCCCCTGGGTGAGATCGCGCTGGAAGTTAAAAATCTGACGGGGAATGGTGACTACGATATTTCATTTACGGTGCGAAAAGGAGAAATCCTGGGTATTTCCGGTCTAGTAGGGGCTGGCAGATCGGAACTTGCCATGTTGCTTTACGGTGCTGCCCCCATCGAAAGTGGTGAAATCTGGGTGGATGGAAAAAAAGTTCGATTACGTTCACCACACGATGCTATCCAGCAGGGTCTTGGTCTACTGACCGAAGACCGCAAAAACAAAGGTCTCTTTTTGGAGATGGGAGTCGGTTGGAATATCAGTTTCCCGATTGTCCGCAAACTATCCAAAAATGGGGTGGTAGATACCAAAACCGAAAAGAATATTACCGAGCATTACCGTGATCGGATTAATATTAAAACACCCAGTATGGAGCAACGCGTCATAAACCTGAGCGGTGGTAACCAGCAAAAAGTTGTTTTGGCAAAATCCCTGGCTGCTGAATCCGATATTCTCATCTTTGATGAACCTACGCGTGGTATTGATGTAGGGGCAAAACAGGAGATTTACCAACTGATGTGCGAGTTAGCTGATCATGGCAATGCCATCCTGATGATCTCTTCCGACATGGAAGAATTATTGGGGATGTCAGACCGGATTATCGTGCTGAGCGAAGGCAAGCTGACCGGTGAAGTACAGAAAGAACAATTCAGCCAAGACTATATTCTCGATCTCGCGTCGGGTATACATTAAGGAGACCTCTTTATGACGAATACAACCTCAAACTTCTCGAATCTGAGGATAAGAACTGGCACAGAGTTGCAGAAATACGCACCGCAGATGATCCTGATTGGTCTGGTGATATTATTCACCATCATCTCTCCCAATTTCATGACCTCACGTAATCTTATCATCCTAATACGGCAGGTATCTTTCGCCGCTATCAGCGCGGTGGGTGTTGGTTTTGTGATGATCTCTGGCGGCATTGATCTTTCCATTGGCTCCCAGATTGTGATGACCAATGTCGTTTTATCTATTATGATGGCTTATTGGAATGTTCCTATGGGTATTGCCATTCCGCTGACCCTACTGCTTGGAACAACACTGGGTCTGATTAATGGTATCCTCTCTGTTACACTGAATGTTCATTCACTCATTATCACCCTGGGCACAGCTTCGATTTTTAAGGGTTTGGGATACATTTTTGCCCAATCGAGGAATATCATGGGCTTTCCCGATGCTTTCCGATGGTTTGGTCAGGGTTATATCGGTCCGATCCCAGTACCGATTATCATTATGATCATAATAGCCTTGATCGGATCATTTATTCTGACCAAAACATACTTCGGTCGCTATATATTTGCTTTAGGTGGCAACGAAGAAGCGGCACGTCTTGCTGGTGTGAACATTAAAAGAATGAAAATACTCTTGTTCACGATCTGTGGTTTTGTATCAGGAATCACCTCAGTGTTGTTACTTTCACGGGTTTTTGCCGGGCAAGTCTTCACCGGACAAGGTGTTGAATTTGATGCATTGACAGCTGCGTTATTGGGTGGGTTCAGTTTCAAAGGTGGTGAGGGCACTATTTTTGGTTTGATGACCGGTATTTTAATTATCGGGGTATTGAACAACGCCATGCAGCTTGCCACTTTCCCTGATTTCTCTCAAAATGTAGTCAAAGGAGCTGTACTACTCGCTGCGGTGGCTTTTGACGTTTACCAGAAAAGCGCTAAATCAAAAGCTACAGTAAAAAGTGTGGAAGCATAGACAATGGTTGTTTTTGATCTAAATTAATATATTCACAAAGAAATCAATCAGAGAATCGAGACATGGCTATCAATTTTCAATCTATATCAAAACGATTTGATCCGGATACACATTATGCGGTTGCGATGCAACCACTTCCGGCATACACCCATCATATTTATAGGCAACATCTGGATATTCCCTATACCCCTTTTGCCAAACGCTCAATCTCTCACACCTTAAATATATATTTGCCTGAAAAAGGAGAAGGACTGTATCCTGTCATCTTATCTTTTCATGGTGGTGCTTTCATGGGTTGTGATAAAGCGGATCGGCAATTACAACCCATGCTTGAGGGTCTTAAGCGAGGTTATGCAGTAATAGCCGTAAATTATCGATTGAGTTGGGAAGCCACTTTCCCGGCTTTGGTGCAGGATGCAAAAGCTGCAGTGCGTTGGGTGCGAGGAAATGCAAAGTGGTATTCTCTTGATCCTGATCGGATAGCAGCATGGGGAGGTTCAGCAGGAGGTTATTTGTCCGCCATGCTGGGTGTAACTGAAGGAATCCCGGAGTTGGAAGACCTTGATTTGGGTAACCCAGATCAACCAAGCGGGGTCCAGGCAGTGGTTGATTGGTTTGGGCCAACTAATTTTCTAAAAATGGATGAGCAGTTATCCGACAGTGGTTTGACTCCTTTACCAGGGACCGAACACAACGGTGAGAACTCCCCAGAATCATTGTTGTTAGGTGGTAAAATAACCGATTTCCCTGATCGAGTCAAAGCAGCTAACCCGGAGACTTATATCCGAAAGAATGCTGCACCTTTCTTAATCCAGCACGGGGTTGCTGATTTTACCGTACCGGTTCAGCAATCCATCGGTTTGGCTGAGAATTTAAAAGGGGTAAGTGGAGAAGAAAGGGTTGTCCTTGAATTATTTGAGGGATTTGAACATGGTGATCATCGATTGGGGTCCCCTTTGAATATCAAAAGAGTGCTAGATTTCATTGATCAGCATCTGAAATGACTGGTAATAAGGTATTATGCGGATGAATCAACCAGAACAAACGACACGAATATATGAAGACTTCATCCCGTTAGCCGATGTATCTCACATCAAACGCAAACGGCTGGATTTGGCATACGCCGACCTTTCACCATCCCAAAACCTGGATATTTATTTGCCAACTGAAGGTGATGGACCTTTTCCGGTCATTTTATATCTTCATGGTGGGGCATTTTCCATCGGAGATAAACGCGATATTTTTGTATTAAATATCCTCAAGTGCTTAAAACGTGGATTCGCATTGGTTAGTGTGAATTATCGTTTGAGTGGTGAAGCCAAATTTCCAGCTGGGATACAGGATGTAAAGGCAGCTATTCGATGGGTAAGGGCGAATTTCAAAAAATACCAACTTGATGGAGATCGGATTGCTGTATGGGGTTGTTCCTCGGGTGCCAACTATGCAACCATGATCTGTCTCACAGATCGCGTAGCAGAGTTTGAGGATCTTAGTCTAGGTAATCCGGATTACCCATGTAATGTTCAGGCAGCTGTAGATTGGTTTGGTCCAACTGATTTTCTCAAGATGGATGAGCAAGCCAGAGAAAATGGGTTTGGCCTCACGGATCATGGTGAAGCCGATTCGCCCGAATCCAGATATTTAGGTGCCAAAATTTCAGAGATACCACTAAAAGTTGAACTCGCCAACCCAATGACCTACGTCAATGGACATATGCCTCCGTTATTAATCCAGCATGGACGGCTGGATGAATTGGTCCCGGTGCAACAATCTATGATCTTCGTTGAAAAATTGGAAAAATATGTCAACCCTGACCGGTTCGAATTCGATATCATCGAAGGAGCCGGGCATGCTGATTTGTTGTTCGAAACAGATGAAAATATGGATAGGGTATTCTCGTTTTTAAAAAAGCACTTGAAATAATGTCTGACCTGTAATTTATATTGAACTCAGAAATGTTCTGTCTGTCAGAAGGATTTCCACATTGCTGTTTGTTATCCCGATTACGCATTTATGCATTTAATCTTTTTCATTGCTTAAGGTTTTCCGCTTTCAGTTCAAAACAAGTTCTATGATTTGTTAAATAAAATGTAGTTGTCTATCCGAGCAACCTGGTCTAGAATTTAAAACAATCAATTTTGCTCTGCCTTGAAACAAGGTAGATGATTTCTTATATAGTATACTAAAAATAGATCTTTTTAATACCTTCCGATTTTATTAAGGAAAAAAAATTGAGCGAATCTATCAGAGCTGTTGAGAGAGCATTGGAAGTATTATTGTGTTTTTCATCCGAAACTCCGGAACTGAGTATGACACAAATTTCTGAGATGATCGGTATAAATAAAAGCACCGTTCATAGGCTGCTTGCGACGCTGCAAGCAAAAAGGTTTGTTGAGCGGGATGTAACCACCGGGCTTTATAGCCCCGGAAATCGACTGATTCAATTGGCTTTTCTCGCACTTGAGAAAAATGATCTGCATGAAATTGCTGCACCATATATGCAGCGGTTGAATGATATGCATCTCGAAACAATCACTCTTTCTATTCTTGATGATAGGGATATGGTTTACATTGCAGTTCTCGAAAGTCCTCAGAAGGTTAAATTGGCAGCAAAACCAGGGCAACGACTTCCGGCATTCTGTACTGCCTCAGGCAAGGTGGTGATGGCATACTCACCCGAAGATGTTGTTCAAATAATTCTTGAAGAGGGTTTTCGTAAATATACTTCTTCGACGATCAGTACCAGGGAAACAATGGTGCATATCTTGAATCTGGTTCGCGAACGCGGTTTTGCTTATTCCGAAGAGGAATACGAAGAAGGTATTAATGCTGTTGCAGCGCCTATTCTGGACAAAAAGAATCGGCCATTAGCATCTATTGCTGTGGCGGGTCCTACCTATCGATTGCCTGTTGAGAGAATGATGGAAATCGGTCCCACTGTGGCAGCGATTGCGAAGGAGATTTCCAAAGAAATTTTGTACAAAAAATAGAATACTGACAGGTAAAAAAATTAAAAGAGAAACGAAAATCAGGTTTTCTTTTTAATGACCTTAACTTTAAGAAATTAGTTGCTCAAATATTTTCTTCGATTTTTCTCTGACAGTATCGTGCAGGCTGATACCATGAGAATCCATCGTAACAACAACCGGAAATTTATCCGCCCTGATAACCCACAAGGCTTCAGGTACACCAAAATCAAGTTTGTAGACACCAATAACTTCTGTTATCCTTTCAGCAATAAATGCTGCAGCTCCTCCAATTGCGTGAAAATAAACCGCTGGTACTTCCTGGCATGCCTTTAGGGTTTTACCGGCCATACCTCCCTTCCCGATAACTCCTTTAAGATTGAAAAGGCGCATCACATCTGCCTGATAGGGTTCTTCCCTGATACTGGTAGTTGGTCCTGCGGCAACGAACCTGTATTCTTTTGTCTCCAAACCAGCGACCACCGGTCCACAATGATAAATCAAGCCACCATCCAAAATCGGCTTGATTTCTGCAAATATTTTTTGATCTTCTTTTGAGGGTTCTTTGGTAGGATGGATAAAGTTATCTGCAATCCATTTATGGGCAGCATCTCTTCCGGTGATCATCACTCCTGAGAGTAAGACGGTATCACCAACAGAAAGTTTCTTTATATCATGATCTGAAATGGGTGTTGTCAGTTCGATTTTCATTATTACCTCCAGATTATTCGTAGGTTACTTTGTTGTCAACAAGAATCATTCTTCGTCTTCGATATGCCCAGCACATATATGAAATCGTCACAAAGAATGATGCTGGAAGTCGATGTGTTGAAGTGATCTTTGTTCCTAAGACAGTTGCATTTCCACCAAACCCCATTGGACCAATCCCCATTTGGTTGGCTTCTTGCGTAATTCTAGTCTCAAGATATTTTAGATCTTCGTCAGTGTTTTCATCGTCAAGACCTCTTAATAGTACTTCTTTCGATGCAGTATAGGAGGTTCCGCGATCACCACCAATAGCGACACCTAGAAAACCTGGTGAGCATCCTTCTCCTTGTGCTGTTTGCACAGCATCCAGAACCACTTTCCGAACACCATCCAGATCCCTGCCAGCAGATAAGCGATTATTCGGTAGTGAATATTGTGCCCCCACATTTTCACATCCCCCACCTTTTAAGATGAGATCAATAATAAGAAAGCCTTCTTCTGCCGGGGTGTAGTGAATTGTTGGGAAATACTCGTCTCCGAGATTGTTCCCAGTATTCTTTCCGGTCAATGAGTCTACTGCGTTTGGCCGTAAATAAGTATTTTTTGTCGCTAACGCGACTGCAGAACGGATCTGTTTGGTTAATTCCCCTGTATCAATTTCTGCAGAGTGCTGGACAAAGAAAATCGGTGTGCCGGTGTCCTGGCAAATTGGCGTGGAATTCTTTCGGGTCATTTCGATATTTTTTAGGATTGTTTCCAAGGCACCCTGGGCTGCGGAACCTGCTTCTTCATTCTTATAAGCATTCTGCAATCTTTTTTCTACAATTTCGGGTAAATTGGTTGATGTAAACCGAATTAATTCAAGAATTTCTGGTGTAAGATCCCTCATTATGTATACTCCTTTCAAAAATATGTTTAATAACTAGAAAGTTTTTTTCTGTATTCATCCAGATTTAAGCTGATCCGGGCTACTCCACTATCAATGGCAGCTTTGGCAACGGCTGATGCGACCCAAGAACAGACTCTCTTATCCAATGGTTTGGGAACAATGTATTCGGGTCCAAATTCGAGATTATTTATTTCATATGCGTTTAAAACTTCGACAGGTACAGGTTCTTTTGCTAAAGCAGCGAGGGCCATTGTGGCTGCAATTTTCATTTCATCATTGATGGCTTTCGCTCTCACGTCGAGCGCGCCTCGAAAAATGTAGGGAAATCCAAGCAGATTATTAATCTGATTAGGATAATCTGACCGACCTGTACCAACGATTGAATCAGGACGTGCAGCTTTTGCCAGATCGATATCAATTTCCGGATAGGGATTCGCCATGGCAAAAATGATCGGCTTTTCGCGCATACCTGCGAGCATATCCACTGTTACAATGTTGCCCACGGATAAGCCTATAAATATATCAGCTCCTACCAGGGTTTCTGCCAATGTTTTCGGTTCATATCCATGGGCAAATCCCTCTTTTTCCGGGAACATTTCTTCTCTTCTCCCATTGTAGACTAGACCGTGTAGATCGCAAAACCAAATATGATTGACTGGCACACCCAATTTTACCAGGTGGTTGGCAGAGGCAATAGCAGCTGCACCTGCCCCGGAAAAAACAATCTTGACTTCATTAATATTCTTTTCTGCAATTTCAAGCGCGTTAATCACGGCAGCACCCAGGATAATTGCAGTCCCATGTTGGTCATCGTGGAAAACAGGAATATCAAGCATGGATTGGAGTTTTTTTTCAATATAGAAGCACTCTGGAGATTTGATATCCTCCAGGTTGATTCCGCCAAAGGTGCCAGC
>JACZIY010000314.1 GCA_014860845.1 Anaerolineaceae bacterium | reverse complement strand
AACTGGATGCGCTGTGGTAACGCCGAATTCTTATGCGGAATAGCCAGGAGGCAGCTAGAAACACAAACGCGGCGATCATCAGGCTGAGGATCACCATCCTGATGCCAATCTGACCACTGAGTGACTGAGCCGGTATGGTAGTGATCAATGCAATCGGGATGATCCAGGTCAGCAGGATGCGAACCAAGGTTGGGTATATCCCGACTGGGTAACGTGCCAACTGGAAAAGGGCATCGAAGACCCAGGTGATCAAGAATCCCGGGCTCCAGAATGCCAGGGCACTCAGCCCCAACAGGAGAGCATAGATCACAAGTGTTCCGGCGATGAGTGCTAGTGCAAACAACAGCCAATTTGTCCAGATAATTGGGTCCGTACTCTGGGTTACGGCATAGATTAACACGCTGATTCCCAGCAACAGGTCGAGGAGGGAAAAGAAACGCCAGATTCTGAATGTCACCAGGAATTGGGTATTGACCGGACGAATCAGGCTGAAATCGAAGTTGCCATTCCAGACCTCCTGCCCCATACCAACCAGGGTCTCCAGGCTGGGACCGATGAACAGGTTGCGGATGGCGCTTACAATTAGATAAACCGCCATCACACCCAAAGTGGAGCTGAAACTTAAGCCGTTGAGGTTCTCGATCTGGCTGAAAAGGATTATGATAGCAGCCACAGCCACTGCCAGGTTGAGTAAAGAATGAAGCAGGTTTATCCAGAAATTGGCTCGATAGGCCAGATCTTGCTGTAAAGAAGCACGCATAAAACTTTTGATCAATCGGAAAGCGTACATGTTATCCTCCAATGGCGCTGTAACGCAGTAGACCTTTTTTGTAGATTATCCAGCATAAAATGGCAGTGAAAAGCAACCAGAGCGACTGAATGATAAATCCAGTCTGAATTTGTTGATCACTGAGATTGGCAATCAGAATCTCCACCGGAAATCCGACCATGTAGCGGAAGGGCAAAAATTCGGCCAGTTTCTGCAAAAAGCCAGGCAGGATGGCGACAGGAGCGATCATCCCGGAGAAAATAAAGATCAGGGAATCCTGCAATGCCAGCAATGCGTCAGCACGGGTTGCCCAGAATGCCAGGAGCGCAATCCATAAGCCCCACAGAAACCGCAACGCCCAGGCGAGCAGTAAAGCCAGCCAGAAAATGAGAAATTGCCCGGCTGAGAAAGAGAAAGACGGTTTTAGAAAGACTATCAGGATGGTTACAATCGGGATGGTGAACACCAGATAGACCACTTTTCCTGCGATTTCACTGGAAATAATTTGGTAAAGAGGAGAGAGGGGCCGAATCAACCAGTGATTCAATATCCCCTCACGGATGATATCGCCAACCGTCCAATTGGTTTGAGAGTAGGTGAGCTGGTTGACCAGGATCAAAACCAGGTAGTACGCCACAAACACCGAGCGCTGAATCCCGCCTACCTCGCCATCCCCTGCAGCAGCCGTCCAGACGAACATTGCCACCAATGGGGGCACCATCCAACCGAATGCCAGGATGAAAAAGAAGCTGCGGTATTGCATCCAGGAAAGCCATGTGCCACGAATTAATGCCAGTCCTCCGCGATGATTCATAGGACACCTTCCTGATAAACCCGGTCGATCACAGCTTCTAAGGCTGGTTCTTGAATCGACAGATCAGAAATGGATAATCGTTTGAGGAGTTCGCTTGTGATGGCTGCTGTGCGGTTGCGATTGACTCGCAGGGTGAAATTATGGTGATTATGCTCAATAATCTCAGCTCCTTCTGGTAGCCAGTCATTGTAGTCTTGATTGGGCAGTTCTTCACTCAACGTCAGACGAATAATCTTGCTATTGGTGAGCAGGGATGAGAGCCCATTGAGAGCCCCATCATACAGGATTTCACCATGGTGGATCAGGATCACCCGCTGGCAAAGTCGTTCAATATCGGCCATGTAATGACTGGTGAGCAGAATGGTAGCCTGGTAGCGCTGATTGTATTCGAGGATGAAGTTGCGCAAGCGGTTCTGAACAGAAATATCCAAACCCAGCGTTGGTTCATCTAAAAAGAGGACTTTGGGCTGGTGCAGGAGACTGGCGACCAACTCGCACTTCATACGTTCGCCAAGAGAGAGGTTGCGCACTGGTTTGCGCAGGATCTCAGACATGTCCAGGAGTGCAACCATTTCATCGATGCATTGCTTGAGGATTTCTCTTGGCACACGGTAAATTTCCCCGAGGACATGGAAAGTATCCAGTGGGGGAATATCCCACAACATCTGGCTTTTATTTCCCAGAACAATGCTGATCTGCGAGAGGAAATCATAGCCGCGTTTACCAGGTGTGAAGCCATTCACCTCAATTTCTCCACTACTTGGTTGTAAAAGCCCGGTGAGCATCTTGAGTGTTGTGGTTTTTCCAGCTCCATTCGGACCGATCAAGGCGACCATTTCTCCCGGTTGAATGGAAAAATTGATAATTTTGACAGCTTCCACCTCCTGGAATAAGGGATGCGTAAGGCTGCGAAGTGCAGCTCGTAATCC
>JACZIY010000313.1 GCA_014860845.1 Anaerolineaceae bacterium | reverse complement strand
TCCCCTGCCAGCTGCAACCCCGGCATGCGCTCCAGCAAAATCCGGAACACTGTCTGCAGTTCCAGCCTGGCCAATGGTGCCCCCACGCAATAATGCGTGCCCAGGCCAAACGTCAACAGTGGATTATCCTTGCGGGTCAGGTCCAACTCTTTCGGGTTTGAGAAACTGGCTTCATCGCGATTGCCGGCGATATACATCAAGGCCACTTCCTGTCCGCGCTTCAATTCATACCCGTTGAACTCCATATCCTCCAGCGCATAACGCTCAAACATAGGCAAGGGCGTATCATAACGCAGCAGTTCATTCACCCCCGTCTTCAGCAGCGCATCCCCCTCCCCGGCAGCCACAGCTTCCTTCAACTGGGTCAACGCTGCCTCATCACGCAGCAAAGCCAGCAATCCCAGCGAGGATCCGTTCACCGTGGCTTCATGCCCGGCGTTCAGCAGGAAAATACTGGTCGCCGCCAGTTCGGTATCTGTCAAGCGGCTGCCCTCCACCTCCGCCGTCGAAAGCAGGCTGATAAGGTCGTCCTGTGGTTGCGCGCGCCGTTCAGCTGCCAGTTCCAGCACCGTCTCCATAAACGCATCAGCTGCCTGGTTGGCGTTCTCCACGTCCTCATCCGTGTAGTTCATCTCATACATACGCACAATCGCCGATGACCAGGGTCGCAGGTTTGGACGGATCGGCTCTGGGATGCCCAGCAAATCGGCGATCATCGCCACCGGCAAAGGCTCTGCGATCTCACTCACAAAATTAAAAGGTTCATGCGTTGGGACGGCGTCGATCAAAGCGTTTGTGGTATCCTCCAGCTTCTCCCGCAGGCTTTCTACCTGACGCGGCGTGAATACCTTCGAGACCAATCCACGCAGCCGCGTATGCGCAGCTCCTTCCATGTCCATAAAAACGTTATCCTGAAATCGCCGGAAGGGTGCCAGTCTGGGATCCGGTGGTGGCCAACCCAATTCTTCGCGACTGTAGCGGTGCAACATCCCGCGTCCAAAGCGCTTATCGCGCAACAAATCACTGATATCTGCATGCAGGTTGAAGAAGATGCGATCATATCCCGGATCATAGAAAACCGGCAACTCGCGTCTTAAGTCCGCTAGTTCGGGATACGGATTGGCAATAAAATCAGGCTCATTCAGTGATATGGAATGTACAGGTATTTCTTTCATTTTCCCTCGCTCAATCCTTTATGAATTTATTCTTTACAAAACAAATAAAACATCACAAAAAAGAACAATAGATGAAATAAATTGGTTAACTTATTCGTTTATAATATGACCCTTGGTTATTCGTTTATTCGTGTAATATTCGTTGACGGCCATTCGTTGACGACAGGCAGTTCCTGGAATCATCTACATCCATATTCTACTGAAAAATTGCACATTTGATTCGCTATGTAGCAGGTCAGCGGGATTCTATGGGCTGACAAATCTGAAAGAACGGTCACATCCAGAATAACTTAAGCTAAAATAATAACCATGGTCAAACGATTTCTGACTTTTCTGATCCTCCCGGTTTCACTGATCGCCTGCACCTTCCTCGCCACGCCTGTCCTGACTCAAACCAATGCAGACGCGACCAAGACTGCCCGGCATTTCTCGGCTACCCCCTCCATCACCAGCACACCCACCATCACGGATACCCCCACCATAACCCTTACACCAACCTCCTCAGCCACAATGACTTTCACCAGCACCCCCACCATCACGGATACTGCCACCATTACCCTTACCCCAACGGTCACACTCACACCCACCTTCGACTTCCCGGATGTGAAAGTCCACACACAGGCGCACTGTCGTTACGGTCCTTCCTCTGCTTATCTACACGCAGCTGATTTATACCCCGGAGACACTGGCACGGTGCGTGGTCGCTTCCCCTACTCCAAATGGCTGCATATCAAGTTCGACAAGCTCAATTATTGGTGCTGGGTTTCAAACTCGGTCATCGATGTGGTGGGTAATCTCGACACCGTACGCTACATCATCCCCGATCTGCAATCGGTCGGCTCGAACATGTATGGTCCCCCGCAGAATGTTCGCGCAGTCCGGGATGGCGATCAGGTTACCATCTCCTGGGATCAGGTCAGCATGACGGAGGATGATGACCGCGGTTACTTCATCGAAGCTTGGGTCTGCCAGAATGGTGCTTACCTGTGGTGGACTTTTTCCTATCCGGACCAATACACCACCAGCTACACGGTCACCGACCAGACTGGTTGTGCCAATCCTTCTTCCGGTGAGCTCTATACAGTTGAAAAGCACGGTTACTCCTTACCGGTCAAAATCCCCTGGCCTTAGAAATTACTCGATCCGAGCAAACAGGCATTTCAGATACGCCCCTTCCGGGAAATTGACAGGGTGATCCAGCGCGTGCCCGCTGCGCTCAATCTCGTGGATTTTTCTGCCTGAACGTTGTACCGCTGCATAAATAGCATCAAAAAAATCAGCGGTTGAAACCCGGCTCGAACAGGAGGCTTGCACCAGTACTCCACCCGGGTTCAACACACCCAGCCCCAACCTTGTCAACTTTTGATAAGTAGCGATCGCCCGATC
>JACZIY010000037.1 GCA_014860845.1 Anaerolineaceae bacterium | reverse complement strand
ATGGCTGTTTCTAATTCTGTGGGAAGTCGATTGATATTGCCAATCACCTCAAATTGAATATTGAGCTTATGTTGCGAACGTATCATCTCAGTATGTTGCCTCAAGGCAGGGATTAATCCCAAATGATCTAAGGTTGCCGGTCGCAGAGAAATGGACAAACGATGCAAATTCTCCAAAACACCATCTGTAATTTTTTTAAGTTCACGACTTTGGGTAATCACAGCCTGGGGATCGTCGCTTTGGTTTTCCAGAACTTTAAACCCCACCATCATCGAAGCCAGGGTTTGTCCAGCTTCATCATGTAATTCACGGGCAATATACTGGCGTTCGGATTCCTGCACTTCAACCAATTGACGTGATAGCGCCTGCAACTGTTCCCGTCCATCCCGTATCTGTTCGAATAACCAAGCATTCTGTATGGCAATCGCTGCCTGACTGGCGACTGCTGATGCCCATTCGATTAAATCAGGTGTGAAGAAATTGGGCTGAACATGTTCCAGTAAACACAAGCCGATGATTTGATCACTCGCCATAAGTGGGATCGCGATCCAACTACCAACATATTCATATCCTGGAAAATATTTAGAAGTAGGATGTATGCTTGTGTCTGGTATGGAAACTACCTGATTTTGACTGAATAAAGCTCTAAAAGAAGGAATATGTAAGATATCGAAGCGTTTACCGAAAAACTTCTTCTCTTCCGGCCAATTTTCCTCCCCACGAGCGATCCGGGCTATCAGGTGATCTTCATCCTCCAATAATCCTATGTGAGCGCTGGAATAAGGTACCAGTGTGTAAATGTTATTTAATAAAGACTCATAAACATTGCCACTGATTAATGAACTGGAAAGATCAAGCGCAGCACTTCGTAACGATTCAGCCAGAAAATGAGCTTGCTTTTCTGCCTGGTACAAACGTTGAATTTCTTTTTCATTTTGAACCAGCCTTTCTTCAGACTGAACCCGCTCTGTGATATCGCGCGCTTCAATAATCAAAAGTATGGGCTTGCTTTCATCATCTAAAAGAGGCTTGATGGTGACATCCATGGTGGCTACTTCGCCCGTGTGAGACCGTGTTGGATAAACATTCCTGACGGTCACACCTTCAGATGCCTTATGGACAGCATTTTGTAATGACAATTGTAACGCATCTGTGTCTTCCCACCAGGGCATATCCCATAATGAATTGCCTCGAATAGATTCAAAATCAACACCAGTAAAATCAAGCGTTGTCTGATTTAACAAGGTAACGTTACCCTTGGGTGTCAACAATCCGACTAATTGGAAGGTTTGGTTGAAAACAGCCCGAAAACGCTGTTCACTTTCAACTAAATCCAATTGAGCTTTCTTTCTGGATGTAACATCATTGAGAACCATTATCAGCCCGATCACTTGTTGATCCTGATTCTTAACCGGCATTAAGCTCCAATCCCAATAACTGGTTCCTCTTTCCGGGTTGGCTGGATATTCAAATGGTTTCTCAATAATTCGGAAAACCTTGCCTGTTTTAATTACTTGTTCAAAAATCTGTTGGTTTTCTTCATTGGGAAATAAATCGAAATGGTTTTTACCTACGTAATACTCAGGGAGATGTTGATCCGCAGCTGCATAGGCTGAGTTGACACGGATAAAATTGAAATCTGAATCGAAGTAAGCGATCATATATTCACTGATTTCAAAAAATCGCTCTAAAATCTCATTGGATTTACGTAGATCCTCGTTTGCCTGCCGACGTTCTTCAATTTGCCGGATCATCGGTTGCACAATGAATATAAAGTTTAATGGAAAGAGAAAGATAATTAAAATGATACCGTCGATAAACCAAACAACTGGTTCTGGAATATCCAGAATTAATTCCAATAACACCATCACCAGAGTCTCTACAAAGAATATTACTAGGCTTGTTGACACCAGTGATCGTTTGATTTGACGATTTCTTTCCTCTTTGAATAATTGCTCAGATAAGTCTACAAATTTTTCACGAACAAATTTTGTCTGCATACTAATCCCTTCTTTACAGGGTGAACTATTCCCCTTATGGATATTAAAAAGTAGCTTTTTCGTGTGCCAGAAGGATTTTTTGAGTTGTGGTTTAAATGACAATCCTATTATCTAAAAAAAAGCAAGAAAAGTAAACTCAATTATCAAAAATATTAGAAATTGATGAAAAAAACGAATTTTCTTGAGAAATCAATATGAGGTTTATTTCTTCTCAGGAATCGGGGTTGGTGTCTAATTCGTGGGAATTAATCCTCTCAAATCCACCGGATAATTGCCAATGCAGCAAACGCAATGAAGACGATCAGCGCTCCCATAAAAATCTGCCATTTTTCCTGTTGATCGACCAGCCGATAACCCTGCAAGTCAGCGCGCATCTCCCACAATGGACCTGCTGTCCAGGCAAATACCAGACCACCGTTCAATCCACCCAGATGACCCCAGTTATCGATCATCGGGCTCAGTCCGAGAATGAGATTGATACCCAGAATAAAAATAATATTCGAAAGGATGGGACGGGCGCGGTTGCCAAAAAACCGTCTGTTACGATAGATAAAAACACCCTGCGCAGATAACATGCCAAAAATCGCAGTTGAAGCTCCTAAAGAAGGATTTGGCGTTAATACAAAGGAAACTACATTCCCGGCAAAACCACTCAGTAAATACAGCAATAAGAATCGACCATGCCCATATTGGTATTCAAGATTCCTGCCAAAGATGAATAGTGCATACATATTGAAGGCAATATGCGCGATACTGCCATGCACCAGTACCGGTGTTATCAAACGCCAGAATTGTCCGGAAATGATCAACTGGTTATACTTCGCCAAATAAGCACCGGGTAAATCAACACCCATCGTGTTTTGGGTCAGTAATTGCGCCAGAAAGACTGCAACGGTAATACCCAGGATGGCGTACGTCACCAAAGGTTTTGATGCCGGATTATCAACTTCCACGCGCACACCTTGCTGAGGTGGAGGAGGTGCTGAGGAGGATCTCTCTGGTGGTTGTTCGTATTTCATGATTTTCATAAGGTTATCTTTCTGGGAATGGTGCGATGGTGTTCGGCATGGATGATATCTACTATCGTCTCGACTGCTTCCTCCAGACAATTATGGCGATTCACCACCATGTAATCAAAAATAGTCAGGTATTCCAATTCCCATTTCACTTTATTCAGGCGGATATTCATGCTTTCTTCGGTCTCAGTTTGGCGGTTATTAAGGCGCTCATGCCATTCTTCCACACTGCTGGGTAAAAGGAAAATAAGCACAGCATCCGGATTTAATTCGCGTAATTTTGCTGCTCCCTGTACATCCACGCGCAGGATAACATCCAGGCCACTTTGCATGGCTTTGCGCACCTGTTCTTTAGGGATCCCTTTGTAGTCCTCATATACGATGGCATATTCCAGCAATTCATTTGCATCGATCATGGCTTGAAATTCTTCTTTGCTATAGAAAAAGTAGTCCACGCCATGGGTTTCTTCTGGTCTGGCTTCTCTGGTGGTTGCAGTAACCACAAAGTGTAAAGGGATATTGCGCTTCTTTAATGCCTGTAACGTTACATCTTTGCCTACACCTGATGGTCCTGAAAGCACAATCAGTAATGGTTCGGGTTTGAGTAAGTCAAAAGTTATACTGTTGTTTTCTTTCATTGGACCTCATTATTCCTTAATAT
>JACZIY010000036.1 GCA_014860845.1 Anaerolineaceae bacterium | reverse complement strand
ATGACCAGCATCCAGGCCAGGAACATAAAAAAATAGAGTATGCCTGCCGATGCTCTGATTTCCCGCTCGTTTAAAACGGGTATGTTATAACCTTCTACCATTTCCCCAAATTGTTTTGCTTTTTTCATTTTTCTCTCCTTGTTCTGATTCATTTTTGGTTTAAATAAGTCGCCACCGTCTGTTTATGATTTGACTGGAAGAAGGAGGGTTAACGGTCGTCCCTCTCCCCTCCATAGCAAATCTATGCCACGCTCAAAAGCTCAGTCGCAGCTACCTTGTCTGGATTGCTGCGCAACAGTACAATTCCCATCCAGATGAACCAGATGATTTGGGTCAAGCCAAAAATAGCTACCAAAGCGTTCAGCGCCGGGATGATTGTGATAATGCCCACTGTGCCCACAACCAACCCGAGGATATTCAACCCCCTGGGAAGTTCACCAGCTCGCAGTGCAGCCAGGCTGATCAATAACGTCATAAGACCACCCAGTATTTCACCATTGGCATTGCCCAGTCCATCAATTACTGGTTCAATTCCCTGCCAGGTCAACGCAGCCTGGGTTGGATCAGTAGCATTGAGTGCCACTACAGAGGTGAGCGCGGCATTCGCGACCATACCGCTGGCAATCAATGATCCAGCCCAGATGATACCAATTACGGTTGCCACTTGTATTAATGCAGGTGCGCCAGCTTTCAATCTGTTGTATAAAGCCAGTGAAAATACAATCAGAAAAAAGCCAAAGAAAACATACATGAGCAGGTTGGTTGAAAAAACGACCGCCTGATTGTCGACATTCATGGCGACCTTCTGTGCTAAATCGGTGATGCTGATGTAATCCAGAATCACAATGAAGATAATTAATCCCGTCAAGTGCGCCAATGCCATGTAAAGCGCAGCAATTCCACCAAATTTTTGTAAAGCTTTCATTTTATTTCTCCTTTTTTAATTCTCTTAATGAATTTAATTTGATCCAGTGAGGGATCTCCCAAATATCAATCTTCTATACCGCGCTTAATAACTCGTTCACCGCCGTTTTCAAAGGCAGAAAAGCGGTTTCAGATGGATTGAATCCTTTGACGATCAGCCATACCGCCAGAACCAACTCCTGCACCAATATCGGCATACTGAGAATCACCTGGATTGTCCCTGCAGTCGGGATGAGATGGAACATCACCAACATACAGCTGATGCTGGTCAATGTGATTCCAACCAGTCCCCAAACTGTTAGCCAGCGTGGAACAAGCCTATGTTGATAGAAGATGGAATAGTACATCAAGGCACCGATGCACCAGGTCAACAGCACGGCCACATCCCTCAACCAGCTTGCGGTTGTATTGATCAGCACATCGGCGGTCTGATAGAAGGATAATGCCGGAGTTCCAGCTTTCACGAATTCCTGGCTAAGCGCCAACAAGGCAACATAGCCGACTGCTCCGACGATACCAATCACGCCCTCAATAATCCTGAAGCCAGCTGCACCAATCGCCAAGCCTTCGTTATACTTTCTGAGAATTGGATACAGTGCAAGGCCTATACCAGCACAGGCAACACCCATGATGAATTTAAGCAACGTGGCGATGATCATATGGCTTTCATGTGTGGCAATCGTGGACAAATGATCCGGACTATTAAGAATGGTGATGAACGGAAACATCAGCAAACCGGAAACCGTCCCGATGATGAATAACACACCTACAACTGCTGCGGCCTTTCTGTTTGTCCCATAGGGACTTTCTTTAGTCGTATTCATTTTTTCTCCTTAATCGAACATTATTGTGTTTTATTTAATTGGTATTTTGACTAATTTCGTGTTTTGAAAAGCTAACAAAGTGCCTCATTGGCCGGTGTCCTTCTCCCTTCACCTGCCAGGCTACGCTTCCGTATTGCGCCACTTCCACGCATTCCAGACAATGAGTACCAAAGCTGCGATTTCAATCGTGCTGTAAAGGTAATACATAGAAGATGCTGCGCCAAGAAACAATGAACCGATTTGTGCCACAACAAATAGTGTGCCTGCGATAATGTTTGCCCAACGATTTGCGCGATATTTTAATGCCCAGGACAGGACAATCATTAAGAACGGAATTTCCCATATGATCGCGGTTCCCAACAAAAATCCAGAGGTGATTTTTACAGTTCCATTTGACACATATCCTGACATTATTCCTTCTATAGCCCCTGGTTCCAATCTCAAGAGGGAATCGCAATATATAAAATTCACGTTATAAAACACCCACAACAGCGCTAGCAAAATTTTTGTAGTCTTTAAACT
>JACZIY010000003.1 GCA_014860845.1 Anaerolineaceae bacterium | reverse complement strand
GAAATTTGCCTGCGGACCAACGTAGATTTCAATATTATTGGTTACCAGGCTCTGACCTTTTTCCACCGTTTCAGATGCGAATTCCAGGACATATGTCGCAGATGCACCCGATTCAAGATAAGCAACAATATGTGAAATTTGGGCTGTATCAATTCCTGCTCCCCAAATCAGGCTATGAAGCGGAGTTTCAATGACCACATTCTTTGGTACATACAGAAAAACACCATTTTTAGCCAAAGCACCTGTCAAGGCAGAAAATTTTCCCTCTTCGGGTTTAACAATCGTCCCTATCACTTTTGCAAGTAGCTCAGGATGATCTCGTTCAGCAGTCAATAAATCACAGAAAATGACGCCATTCTTCTGAAGATCTTCATCCAATCGATGGATGTACTCATTTCCGTAAAGAATGATTTGTCCACCATGGTCGCCATCAGCTACAGGTTCTAATAAATTTTCAGGGATATCCGATATCAACGATTTTTGGTTTTCATTCATTAATTGGAACTGACCCAATCGTAATGCTCGAATATCTGTACGTCTCCAGGCTTCTTCTCTTGTCGTTGGAATACCTGTTTCCTGATAAATTTTCCAGGCTTTATCGCGATAAGCATCAATTACATGATTTCCTGAAAAGCGAACTTGGTCTTTAGAAAATACAAAATCTGAAATCTCAGATCGTTTCTTAGATGTTGTTATAACAACAGGTTTTTTTATTACCATAACCTTTATGGATCCTTCCTTATCCTGATTAACCTACGGAGCCTTCCATTTGCAATTGGATCAGGCGGTTCATTTCCACAGCATATTCCATAGGTAATTCTTTCACCAGTGGTTCAATAAAACCGGAAACAACCATCGTAGTAGCTTCCTCTTCACTTAATCCTCTGCTCATCAGGTAAAAGAGCTGTTCTTCACCTACTTTGGATACGGAAGCTTCATGTCCAATACTCACATCCTCTTCATCAATCTCAATGTAAGGATATGTATCAGACCTGCTTTGAGGGTTCAACAATAAAGCATCACAAACCACATTTGAGCGTGAATTGTAGGCACCTTTATGAACTTTCAATAAACCACGATAAGATGATCTGCCAGTGCCCCTGCTGATCGACTTGGAAATAATTTTGCTGCTCGTGTTAGGCGCCAAATGAATGATTTTTCCCCCGGCATCTTGATGTTGTCCATCTGAAGCAAATGCAACCGAAAGAATCTCACCATGTGCTCCATCCCCCATCAAATAACATGAGGGATATTTCATGGTCACTTTAGATCCAAGATTACAGTCAACCCACTCCATCGTACCGCCAGCATCCACTTTTGCTCTCTGTGTCACGAGGTTGTAAACATTTGTGGACCAGTTTTGAATGGTACTGTATCTCACTCTGGCATTTTTCTTTACAACGATTTCAATGACACCACTATGGAAGGAGTCCGAAGTGTAAGTTGGAGCGGTACAGCCTTCTACATAATGAACCTGAGCACCTTCATCTGCAATAATCAAAGAACGTTCAAATTGACCAATATTGGCAACATTTAATCGAAAATAAGCCTGTAAGGGTAAATCTACTTTCACACCTTTCGGAACATAAACAAACGATCCGCCCGACCAAACAGCGCTGTTCAATGCGGAAAACTTATTATCTTCAATCGGAATGACAGTTCCAAAATACTCTCGAAAAAGGTCTGGATATTGACGCAATCCTTCTTCAATGCTCAGGAATATTACACCTTGCTTTTCAAGATGTTCCTGAATACTGTGATATACCATTTCGGATTCATATTGCGCTCCTACACCAGCCAGAAATTTTTGTTCTGCTTCAGGGATACCTAATTTATTAAAAGTATTTTTGATATTATCCGGCACATCATCCCATGATTTGCTCTCCATTTCAGATGGTTTGACATAATAAATAATATTATCCAGATCCAAATGTGAAATATCTGCTCCCCAATTAGGCATTGGACGTTGCATATAATGTTTCAAGGCTTTTAATCGAAATTCCAGCATCCATTCCGGCTCTTTTTTTATAATAGAAATCTGTCGGACTACGCCTTCATTTAAGCCCTTTTCAGTCTTAAAAACGGATATATCAGGATCACTGAATCCGTATTGATATTCCCCTAATTGCTCAAGGAATGTATCTTGAACATTTTCACTCATAATATACCTCCTAATTCAATTCTGATGACTTTGAATTGGACTTTTTAATAACCATTAACTTTTTCGCGAATCCAATCATAGCCATGTTCTTCGAGGTGTAAAGCAAGATCACTCCTGCCAGATTCGACAATTTTTCCATCCATCATTACATGTACATAATCAGGCTTGATGTAATTTAATATTCGTTGATAGTGGGTAATGATAACAACGCC
>JACZIY010000312.1 GCA_014860845.1 Anaerolineaceae bacterium | reverse complement strand
CATAGGTACCGATCAGTTCCTGACCGGCATGTCCCTGCCAGCTATCCGGTGCATCACCAGCTTGCAAGCGGGTTGCCAACACAGCACGGGCATTGGTGCCAGCGCCACCAGCTACGGCTGCGTTGATGAATTCAATGTCTGGATATTTTTGACCAAAAACTTTGATCATGGCATCCAGACCAGCAGCTTCACCACCGCCAGTCCACCATGAAAAAACTTCCACCTGTTGTTTACCAGCGGGTTGTTCTACTGGTTGTTCTCCAGGTACTTCGGCGGCAGGTGTTTCAGTTTTGCCACCACAGGCAGTCAACACCATTGAAAATAGCACCAATAGCGTGACAATCAACCAACTAATTTTACGACCGTTCATATTTGCTTCTCCTTCTAAATGATTAGATCATGAACCAATTTCCATTGGATTACACAACACAAAATTACGATAAGCAGTTATAGTCTGTTATATCCCGATATTTATCTCCTTCGAATGTGATAGGTTAAATGATTAGGAATTGCCAATAAGGCAAGGTAAAATTAATTATAATGATCTCACTTTTTGTTAACAAGGCATTAACGGACTTATCCCGGACGAATGGCGGACATGAGCAAGATGGACTTTGAATTTTTTGAGAATCTGGTCAAAGATGCACTCACCAATATGTTTGATTATGCTGCGTTGGAAACACATCCTTTGATTGATGCCGGAATTCGTCCACCATCTGAGCATAAAGGCTCACGCAGTGATTATCTTAAGAGCGTTCTACTGGAATGTATCAATTCTTTAAAACCACAAGATATGGATTTTGATTTTTTTTCAATCGAATGGCGCTCGTATGTCATTCTTTCCCAACGCTATCTTGAAAATATCAGCTCTCCAGAGCTGGCAAAAAAATTATTATTGGGTGAACGGCAAATTCGCAGGAGCCAAAAAAAGGCTGTTCGGGCGGTGGCAATTATTTTATGGGACCGGCTTCATGCCCAATCAGACAACCTTCCGGATGAGACAGGGGCCAATGGTTTTATCATAAACCGTGAGATTATCAATCTACATCAAGTCGTTCAGAGTGTTATCGATCTATTCCGGAATAATTTTGAACGGGAATCTGTTGTAGTAGATTTTGAACCTCCCCGGGATTCGCTCACCGTCAATAGTGACCGGATCATATTAAGACAAATCATCATCCGAATTTTTAATCTCCTTCTGCAAAAGACGGATTGTCGAAACATTCAACTGAGTGTGGACCAACAAGGAGAGGATGTTAATTTGCTGCTCAACCTTCCAGGAGCAACGTTTGAAATGGATGAATTTCTATTGTTCCTTCATTCAGAAGAGAACAAGATCAATCAATGGTTAAATGATTTAAATATGCAATTGGAAGGTATGCGTTCACCGCAAGGATTTCTACTGATGGTGCGTTTCGTTGGTCAGGAGAAAAAATTGATCCTGGTGGTAGATGACCAGGAACCAGCGTTAAAAATGTACGAACGTTATCTCTCCAGAACAAATTTCAAAGTTTATGGTCTCTCAAAAGCAACCAAAGTATTGTACAAAGCGATAGAACTCAATCCAGTGGTGATCCTTTTGGATATTATGATGCCAAAGCTCGATGGCTGGGAAATTCTACAATCTTTGCGATTGAATGAAAGAACAAAACACATACCAATCATCATTTGTTCTGCCTGGGGCGAACCTGAATTGGCGAAATCTTTAGGCGCGAATCATTTCCTTCGCAAACCAATCGTCCAGAAAGAGTTGTTGGATATCCTTGAGCTTGTTATCAAAGAATAATCATCCATAATTTCCAAATGGATTTTTCGAAGAATCTTTTATTTCAGGGAATCTTTTCCTTCCCGAAAATCTGGTTTCAGCACTTCTAAAGCTGAGCTGAAAATAACCCGTAATTCAATGGGGGTGTATGGTTTTTTATTCATAATTTGAAAATATCCAGGCTGAATTGTTTTTTGTTCTTGCCCAAAATCACTGGCTGAAATAATGATGACCGGTGTATTCTGGTGAGCACTCATTCTGCGAATTTCAGTAAGTACCTGAGTTCCATGAATATCTGGGAGATCCAGATCCAACAAGATCGCATCCACATTTTGCCTGCCAATGATATCCAGAGCTTCCTTACCGGAATAAGCCGGGTAAAAATTGATTTTCTCAATGGATTCAATCACACCATTATAAGATTTGATCGCCTGGGTAAAGAGCCTGACCATACTTGGGTCA
>JACZIY010000311.1 GCA_014860845.1 Anaerolineaceae bacterium | reverse complement strand
AATCATCACCTTTGGAAAAGGAGGTGCTTAAATCAATTTTATTTAACTAATCCCATGAATAGGGAAACGAAAAATTTTTAATGAGGGAGTATGTTATATGAAACGCAATTTATTTAAAATCTTTGCTGTATTGATGGTACTGGCGATGGTGGTTTCGCCTGCCAGTGCAAAAGAAATCCCTGGTGATTTCAGTAATAGCAATCTTCCATCCAGAACACCAACAGAATTACCCCAAGAACTTGTGGATGAATTTCGAGATGGAATGACAATAGAGGAGTTCTTGATTCGAAATCAAGGTCCAATACCCAACGCACTCCTCGATTACGCTGGTATGAAATTAACAGTTGTAATTCAATTGGAAAAGCCTTCACTAATTGAATATATGGGGAAGGTAAAATCAAGCCCTGAGACTATGTCTGCCAGTACGCAACAATCATATGTTCAAATAATAAAAACATCTCAAAAACCATTTATTGATTCTGTAGAAAAATTAGGTGGAGATGTAATGGGGCAGTACACCAAAACCATCAATGGTTTTATGGCAAAGGTTCCTGCAAGGGAATTGAATACGATTCGATCAATGCCAGGAGTAAAATCTGTAAGTAGAGCCCCTGAACATGAATTAACATTATCAAATAGTGTGCCATTAATCAATGCAGATGACGTTTGGGATATGTTGCCAGTCGGTTTTAAAGGAACTGGAATAACAATTGCAGTCATTGATACAGGTATTGATTACACCCATGCGATGCTTGGTGGAAGTGGCAACCCGAGCCAATATGCTGCCAATGATCCAACTCGGATCGAAGGTTCTACCTTCCCAACCGCAAAAGTAATTGGTGGGTGGGATTTTGCTGGAACCAATTATGATGCTGGTTCAGATGATCCTGCACTTTATACCCCTGTGCCTGATCCCGATCCATTGGATGAAAATGGTCATGGAACCCATGTCGCTTCCACGGCTGCTGGTATTGATGCGGGCTTTGGCAGTGGTGTCGCACCAGAAGCTTTCTTATACGCACTAAAAGTATTTGGTGCTGATGGATCGACTAACTTAGCCATGGATGCTATTGAGTGGGCAATGGATCCCAATGGTGATGGTAGCATTAATGATCATGTTGATGTGATCAATATGTCACTTGGTTCATCCTTTGGTCCTAACGATGTCAATGATCCCGAATTAATTGTAGTTGAAGCAGCATCACAAGCTGGTGTATTTGTAGTCGCTTCCGCAGGAAATTCAGGTAATAACTCATATATAGTTGGTGCTCCTTCAGTTAGTGATTCTGCATTATCTGTAGCGGCTTCATCTACTGGATTCTCTACTTCACCTTATATTGAATATAATGAAGACCAGAAAATTCCATATACTGTCTCTTACAACCCATTTGAAACTACAATAACCGCAGAAATGGTTGATGTTTCAACTATAGAAGAAATCGCAACTCCATTAGGAGAGTTCTGTGATATCGCGGGAATAGCACCCGGTGCTTTAGAAGGAAAAATCGCATTAATCAAGCGAGGAACTTGTAGTTTTTACGTAAAAATTAACAATGCGGAGGAATTAGGTGCCGTTGCGGCAATTATATACAACAACACTACTGGAATAATTTCCATGGATACCACAGGATCAACTTTACCAGCAGGATCAATTCTACAGAGTGATGGAACTCTCCTTAAGGGCTTAACCCCGCTTGTAGTCTCTGTTGGTCCAGATTCCAATGTCACTTCCTTTGTGTCTCCTGATCCTCCAGATACAATTGGTTCATTTTCTTCCAGAGGTCCTCGAGGATTTGACTCCAAATTAAAACCAGAAATCTCAGCTCCTGGAGTTGCAATTTTTGCAGCCATGATGGGTAGCGGTGATCAAGGTGTGTCTTATAATGGAACTTCCATGGCAGCTCCACATGTCACTGGTGTAGCTGCTCTCCTCAAGCAGGCACATCCGAATTGGACAAATGAACAAATTAAAGCTTCGATGATGAATACGGCGGTAGATTTGGCGGACATCGTAAGCGCTCAGGTACCTCGACAAGGTGCTGGTCGTGTTGATGCTTATGCAGCTGTCAATACTCCAGTGGTTGCTGTCGGTGACCCTAAATTAGTTTCCTTAAGTTGGGGTGTGATTGAATTAGAAGACACATTGTATGAGGATGTAAAAACCGTCACGCTGTATAATTTCTCCTCTGAAGATAAAACATACGACGTTGCCACTGTGTTTACCTCAGATGCTTCTGGTGCAACATTAACCTCATCGGTATCACAGGTAGTTGTGCCTGCTTCCGGGTCGGTCCAGATTGATGTTACTTTGGAGCTTGATCCAACGCTGGTGAGATTTGCATATGATAATGCTTATTATGAGCCACTGGATGAATATTATGGTTTCGTGACATTTTCAGAAGTAACTAAAAACGGAGTTAATGCTCTTCGCGTTCCATTCTATTTTGTTCCACGACCTTACACGGAAATCACCGAAGATGATTCTGCTACCACGTTTGATATTGTAAATGGTTATGGATATGCAGATTTGACTCAGAGTGGGCCTATGGCGTCATCTTTGTGGGCATATCCTGTATTCATGGTTTCAGATAACGATCCCGATGTGTTGGATATGGGTGATCTCCATTATGTAGGACTTGATTATGGTTGGTACTCAGCTTCATATGGTGATATCTTTGTACCTGCATTTTCCATGTGGGGACCAGTCCATACTAACCAACCATTTTTCAGTGAAGTAGACCTATACGTTGATGCAGATCAGGATGGTAGTACAGAAACGGTCAATTTCAACTACAATTATGGATGGTGGAACCCAGGGGCAAGTAACAACTGGTGGTATGTCATTCAAGTTGATTATACTGATGGCAATTTGTATCTAGGAAGTCCCTACATGATCTATACAGATTTTGGATCAGGTTTCCAGGAGTGGTACTTACCAACATCATGGAACTATTTGAGTTCGGTTTTTGATTTTGAAGTTGTTAGTTATGACTGGAATGGCTCATCTGATTACGCAGGCATGGCTAGTTTTGATCTATCTAAACCACCTCTAGGTTTTGATCTTACATCGATGAATCCAAATAACGAACCATTCTCATTTGGATTCTGGGTAAATGATATTGATGGTTATCTTTATAGCCAACCACAAGGTGTGATGCTGGTAGACTATTATGGTAAACCAGGTGCGGGGCAAGCTTATTATTGGGATATTGATCCAAGGTTTATCACGCGGTTCCCATTGATTTTCAAGTAAAGTTTCACGAATTATCAAGTAAAAAAAACGATCAGCAACCCGCTGATCGTTTTTTTTTACACTACCTTCGGCCAATCTACCAATAAGGTCTCCAGCAACAGACGGCTATTCTGATTCGTATCCAATTGGGTTAAGGAGGTTTCTAGCCTCATGAGTTGCTGAAAAATTTCAGATTCAGTCAGTTTTTCTGCTGTTTTCTGGCTGAGGGATTTGAAATTCAGAAAGGTCATCGGCATATCCGAACCATTGGCACAGATGTAAAAATCGCGCCAGAGGGAAAGCCAGGTTTGCAATAGCATAGCGATACTATCCCGGGAGACATTCTTGCGCTTGAGGTCGGCAATCCTTTCGGCATATTCAAAGCGCTCAGCCAACGAACTGCTTAACAGATTAAAAACATCCTGCACAAGCTGGTGCAATTTCTCCAGTTGATCTGGGTCCTGATGATAGCGCAATGCCTGGCCAATCTTCCCGGAGGTTAAATGAGCCAGTTCATTTGCCATTTCAGCAGGAACTTTCCAGTGTTTTTGGAGTGTACTGGTGCAAAGGTTGACTGAGAGAGGACGTAATCGAAGGATTTCACATCGTGAAACGATGGTGGGTAGTAAGTTTTCTACTGAATCGGTGGTGAGAATCAGGATCACCTTTGTGGGTGCTTCTTCCAGTGTTTTCAGCAGCGCATTCTGCGCGTTCGGGGTAGCTTCCTGAAAGTTGAGCAGCAGGGCAATACGATACTTCGCTTCGTAGGGGGCCAGAGATAAGCTGCCCTGCAATTCACGGATTTGTTCGACCTTGATGGTTCTGGCGTCATCCAGACTTTGCGTGATGGTCAGGTCAGCCTGCTGCATTTTGGCGATCTGTTTACACAGACGGCATTCCCCACAGGGTTCACCTGGAGCGGGTGGTTGGGTGCAATTGAGAGCCTGGGCGAATCGGATCGCCAGGCTGCGTCTTCCGATGCCAGGAGCCCCACTCAGCAAATAAGCATGCCGGACATTGTTCTGTGAGATGTGTTTTTGTAAAATCTGGGTAGCCCATTCATGCCCGTGAATCATCCATTCCATGGTTTGGATTGTAGCGTAGAAATACCAGTCTGACAACTAAAAACCGGTGGCATCACGCCACCGGTTTTTAGAAAATTCTAAAATTTAGATATTATTTTCCCTGGCTGATCGGCACAAATACCGTTGCAGATTGAATGGTGAAATTTCCACAGGCATCCATTACTTTATATGTAATCGTATAAATACGACCTGATCCAAGATCGGATCGCTCTGCGCGTAGCAAGAAATGGTAATTATCTACAATGACAATATCATCTACTGTATTGCCATCATCTTCTCCGTTATCGGGTTCGTTGGATGTCACCGAAATGAGTTCAACAGTTGGATTGGGATCCCAATTATCCGTTGCATCGACTGTCGCTACTACCTCCACATACTTGTGGTTTGGTGACCACAGAGTATCAGGGGTGACACTAACTGTTACAGTAGGAGGTACCAGTTCGCAGACTTTTAATCCAATGATAACAGGATCATGATCGGATGATCGGAATGGATCTGGAGCATACAAGGCATCCTGAGCGGGAAGTTTGAATGACATGTCATAATCAATCAAATCTGGTTCGTCGGCATTGATATGCCAGACTGTGGTGCCTGTTACCATTTGCATAAGATCTGAATTAACCAAGCCATGATCAAGATAGCCAATTTGACCATCGAATACATAGGTGTAAGCATTCTCACCGATATAATGGAAGAGCAAATCGGTGTAATCATCATCTGTTCCTAACACATCATCCGGACCTGCAAGAATTGCATCTATGGGGTCTTCTTTGTCGTAGGAATTTAAGTCGCCAATGATGAGATAATTGTTGCTGCCACTACCAGTGGGGTCGTTTGCCAACCAATCCACCATTGCTTCTGCAGCAGCTTTTCTGGTGAGATTGCAGTTTCCGGCGCCATCACCCAAATCGGGATCACCAACATCCTCACAGGAAGAGCCTTTGGATTTAAGATGATTAACTGCTACAGTGAAGACACCGCCGTTTGTATTATCCTGGAATGATTGCGCCAATGTTGGCCGGTTCAAATCATCCAAGAATCGTGGATCTACAGATGAATCCAGGATTGCATAGTTGCCATATAGATCTACAGTTGACGGCTTAAATATCATTGCCACTTTGATTTCATCGGTACCAATTACACCTGTATCAACATAGGCATATGTGCCAGCTCCCATTAGTTCATTTAAACCAGCTACTAAGTCCATGATGGCAGCATCATTATTTTCTATTTCCATCAGGCCTACCACATCAGCGTTGATGGCAGTAATAGCAGCAATAATTTTTGCTCGCTGTCGTTCAAATTCCAGAGGATCATCAGCACCGCGACTGCCAAGTGTTGTGAAGTAGTTGAGGACATTGAAACTGGCTACTTTGATATCTCCACCAACATCGTCTGGATCCTTGGGGCGAGGATTGGTATTGTTATAATCAGCTCCCTGAACAGGTTGAATGCGGTATTCACTAAATCCATAGTCCATGATGCCTGTTATATTGGTAACTGTATCTCCGCCGCGGAATAAATTATCCATATTAAAGATGTACCAATTTGGATGGACAGCTGGATCAGGATTTTGGGTTGTGCGGCCATCATCCAGAAGGATTCGATTGCGTTTAAATTTTTCTACGGCTGCGAGATATTCTGGGGAACCAGGTTCATATTCAGCTGTTGGTGTCAGATATCGATCTGTAGTCAACACAATTTCGCCGTAACGGTCGAAGTTGAAATATTCTGATATGACCAATTCCTGGGGAAAAGCAACCAGCATGCCTTCATATTTCTCAAAATCTGGGACTTCAGCCACAGGTAAGGAAATGGGTGTAGGAACAAGTTCTTGTTGCACACCACAAAAAGTAAATGATGAAATACTACTTAATTGAGTTTTTCCATTATATTCACTCACTTTTGCTTTAAATTGGATTGGATCTCCAACATCAACGGAATAATATGTATTGTATACAAAAATTCCATCCGAAGTATTTTCATTTCCATCCCCATTGAGATCCTGGATGTAATAGCCTTTATATCCAGATGCAAGATCTTGAAAATCGCCAACAACCACACCACTTGTCGTTACAAATTGATTATTATAAGGACTTATATCTGTTTCACCTTGAATTTGACCAATTGAATGAGTATCTTGGACAGGGCAAATCGGTGGAATGACAACCACTTGTACAGAACATGTGGAAGATTGGGCGGGAGTATCGTTGTTTTGGAAAAGGATCTCAACTGTGTGATTTCCACTGGAAGTTGTTTCATCAACAAATAGTATTCCAGATAATTCTGCACCTATTTCAGTTGCACCAGTTAGGTTAACTATACTAATTCCGGAATCGACAAGATTAGTAATACTTGCATTAACTACAATCCCATCTTCATCATATGCTGTGAATAAATCTCCTGCAGAATAACCTTCGAATGTTTTTATATTTGTTGGACAAGTAGAAATAATTGGAGAATTGTCTCCACAATTCGCGGTATGGCTTCCTAAACCATCGGAGGTGTCGGTCGCATAGCCATCCCATTCAATCGAGGGAACAAACGCATCACTGCCATCCGGATCGCCAGCACAGATCGTAATTTTGCGACGTAAAGTATTATCAGCAGTACTTGTCAGATCTGATCCCCATTGAGACCCTGGATCAAAACCGATTTGTCCGATTGAGTCAATAATATCGGTTCCTTTTCGGAGAACGACAGCATCATCACCGTTGTACCAGCCTGCTCCATTTGTCTGATCCGCTTGAGCGAGTATTGTTGCGTTGGCGGATGATTGCGCAATCACAAATACATCTCCAGCTGCAACGGTACCAACAAGATTAATTGTTAACCCAGCTGAAGCAGAACCATTGAAAAACATTTGAATTTTATATTCACCGGTTGTTAAATCGATGGCTGATCCAGTTCCGTTGTAAATCTCAAGCGCTTTATTGTTACTGGAACCTTCAATATATTCTGAAAAGAAGAGTTCTGTTGTTGCAGCCTGAACAATCTGTTGCGGCATAATCCCGCCTAAAATGGCAGTGAATGCCAGGACACTTGCCATCAGCAAGTTTACAAAACCTATTTTCGTTTTCATTAATTAAATCCTCCATTGAAAACAATTCTTTTGGTTAAACAACTTTAAGCTTTCAGTGATTGAAAGCACAACAAAGTATTATTGTGGGCTGAGATGTGAGAGGGATTGTTTGATTCTGAACATGTTATGAAAATGTTCTCCCATAAAAATTGTAGCATTAACTGCTGTATAAAGAAATTAAAATATAGAGGGAATTCGTGTAACTTTTTCTCGCGCATGTATTTAAGAAATTTGATCTACGGTATAATCCAACTAGTAGAAATACCCTATCCCAGATTCTCATTCAGCTCGCACCCAGGTATAGGATGGTCAATAACCAGCATTCCAAATGGAAATTCTTCATCCGCTTAGCAGGGACAATCCTCTCCATTGTTCTGCTCATCTATTTGTTTTACTCGGTGGGAATGGATGAATTTCTGGCAAGTCTGAAGAATTTATCAATGGGACGGATTGCGCTGGTTATCGGTCTGATTTTTATATCCAGATTGGCTACCTTTGGCCGCTGGCATGTCTTGCTGCAGATCGAATCAATCAAAGTCAACTGGAAAGACAGTCTGCGATTGACCTTTGCCGGGCTGTTTGCTGCCAACTTTTTGCCCACCACCATCGGTGGAGATGTGGTTCGTCTGGCGGGGGCAATGCGTTTGGGAATCGGTGGCGCGCTGGCAGCTGCGTCCCTGATGGTGGATCGCCTGATTGGCATGGCGGGCATGGCGATGGTTGCACCATTAGGTCTGGTTCCGGTTCTGGGAAATCTGGATAGAGTAACTCGTAACTCAATCTATCCGATGCTTTTATCGGGTGGATTTTTCTCAAACAATAAAATTATACAGAAATTCAGGTTGATGATACAAAAAATCATTTCATCTTTCGCATTTTGGCTTCACCATCCCCGTTATATCTTTTTAGCTTTGTTCTTCACCTTTATCCACATGCTGTGTGTTTTCCTGATCGTGCACGTGTTGGTGGTTGGGATGAACGAATCGATGCCATTCTGGAAAATCGCTGGATTGTGGAGCCTGACGTACTTCATCACCCTGATTCCCATCTCCATCAATGGTTTGGGATTACAGGAGATTTCATTTATCAATCTCTTTACATTATTTGGTGGCATATCCGATACGACCGGTCTGAGTATTGCGCTGATCCTACGGGTGTTAATGCTGGTGGGCAGTGTACCCGGAGCATTTTTCGTATCCAGTATTGTGAGTGGCGATACGTATACGAAAATCTCAAAAGAAAACCCATTGGTGTTGGAGTGATCAAGGCATGCTGGTAACCGATCGAATTTTCTGGCGCTGGTATTTGTTTTTTGTGGTCCTTTGTTCCGGTTGGTATTTATATACCTGGCGTAATAATACTGGCTCCTGGTTTTTTCTGGTATTGGCTAGCGCTTTGCTGGCTTTGTTGACTTTGGCGCTTTTCAGCAAGATCAATTTGAATCGATTTCACGATCAGACCATCAAATTACCGGAATGGTTGATTTTGTTATTCTCCGAGTTGTTGGTTTGTATTCCCTCTCTGGTTGCATTTTTATATCCGACGCAGATTGTTTTCCATGAAAGCGGAAAGCTTCTATTGTTGCTATGGGTCTCCGGGTTGGGGGTCTGGTTATTGCAAAATTCCAAACGAAAACGCCTGGCTAGTCTGAATTTTCTGTTGCTGTTGGTTATTGGCGGTGTACTGTATAAGATTGGGACATTTGTGCCGGATGTGCAGAGTGCTCCTTTTTCGTTGGGGTGGTCAGAGGGAAGCCGTTATTACAATGCTTCGTTATTCTTCGGTTCATCCATTTATGGAGATCGATTTCCGCTTCCGGTCCTGCATCCCAGCCGTTATTTGCTACAATCCCTTCCCTTCCTGCTAGGTTCCCTATCGATCCTTATTCATCGTTTCTGGCAGGTGATCCTCTGGATCGTAATGGTGGGCTTAGGCAGTTACAGTCTGGTGAAGAGGATAAATCCTGCGAACAAATTCGTTGCCTGGTTGTTAGGCTTGTGGATGTTCTTATTTTTCTTTCAAGGAGCAGTTTATTATCACCTGATGGTGTGTGTCATCCTGGTTTTGATGGGATATAACACTAAGCGTCCCTGGCAAACATTGCTATTTGTTTTGATTGCATCTGTTTGGGCGGGATTAAGTCGGGTTAATTGGATGCCTGTCCCAGCCCTGTTGGCTGTGACACTTTATCTCCTGGAATCACCAGCCAGAGGTGTAAACTGGTTCAAATATCTTAGATATCCGCTGCTATGGTGTCTGGTGGGAGGTGGTTCAGCACTGCTTGCCAAGCGTGTATATGCCCTTTTATCCGGGAATGATGTCGAACAGTTTGCATCCAGTTTCTCCTCCTATATGATCTGGAGCAGGTTATTACCCAATGCTACTTATAAACCAGGGATCATTTTGGGATTAATGATCGTTTTTCTTCCACTGGCATTGTTAACTGCACAACAAATGATGAATAATGGCTGGCGCAGGTATTATCACTGGATCAGGACTTTCGGGCTGTTGGGAATCCTGTTTGTGTTTGGGCTGGGTGGGGTGGTTGTCAGTGTTAAGATCGGCGGTGGTGGTGATCTTCATAATCTGGACGCCTTCCTGGTCTTCTGGGTGGTGATTACCACATCGATTATCCTCAATCGTTTTGGGTTTGAAGATGATCAACCACCCGGTCATAGTAAATTGAGTTATGGGTTGGTTTTATTGGTTGTGGTTGTGCCGGTTATTCTGGCATTTCAGAAGAATACCACCTGGACTTTTCAGGATGTGGCAGCACAGAAAAATGATGTGGCGCATATACAACAGGCGTTGGATCTGATAACAGAAAATACCGGCGATGTGCTGTTCATCACCGAAAGGCAGTTACTCACCTTTGGGGATATTCGAGGAATTCCACTAATACCTGATTATGAGAAGGTATTCCTGATGGAAATGGTCATGAGCAACAATCAACTCTATCTGGATGATTTCCATCAAAAGTTGGCTAATCATGAATTTTCCGCGATTATTCTTGATTCAATCTTCACTGAAACGCAGGAGGTGAAAGATTCATTCTGGGTGGAAAACAATTTATGGGTGGATAAGGTTGTTTATCCAATTTTGGATGCGTATGAACCTGTTATTACATTTCAGAATAAAAATATCAACCTGTTGATTCCCAGGGGAAAACCCAATCTTTATGATCAATTAATGAGAATAAAATCCTGGTAAGATAGGTAAAAAATGATCAGGAACGATTTATGGAAATCTTAATCACAAGAATTTTTGATGCCTCATTGATTTTTATTTGGATGGCAATCTGGTTTCTGGGGGGATACCTGATTGTTATCAACGCATTCAAGGTGCACAGGCATGAATCCACAATTTTGGGTTTTGGTGTTGGACTCATTTTGCAGGTCTGGGTAGCCAATTGGTTGGGTCAGGTCCTCGAACCTGTCCTGGCATTCTGGTTGAGTGCCATAATCATTCTTATTATTGGCATATTCTTGACTTTGATTCTCAAAAATCATAAAGTGATTTGGAAGTCCATCTCCTTCCCGTTGAGTTACTGGATCCCATTTGTGGTAATTCTGGTCATCTTTTTTTTGATCGGCCGGGGATTGGCTATTTTTGATGATTATCAAAACCTGCCCGTCACCTCTTATATTGCTTCCGGTGCTATTCCACCGAATTTTGTTTTGAATCCTGAAAAAAGCTTTGATTATCACTATCTGATGTTATTAAATGCTGCCCAATGGATGCGCATTGCGGATTTGTTTCCCTGGACTGCCTTGGATTTGAATCGGGCGCTATTTTTAAGTCTCTCTGTGATTCTGGCTGCCATCTTTGGATATCGCATCACCAGAAATCGATTGGCTGGTTGGCTGACAGCAGTTTTCTTTGCGTTTGCCGGGGGACTACGTTGGGTTTTATTATTTATTCCTGCTCCGATTCTGGAGAAAATATCTGACCATATTACGATGATGGGATCTGGTCAGGTCACTGCAGAGACCCTCTCAGGTGCTTTGATCAAAAATTGGGCTATTGAAGGTGCTGGACCGATCCCATTCCCCTTTGCTTTTGGCAATGGATTTCATAACATCTCGGTTTTCAAACATGATGGCACCGGGATGATGGGGGCGGTGATTGCCATCCTCATCATTTTGTTGTTTGAGCGATGGAAAAATTTATCTGGGGAGTTGACTATCACCATTTTACTGTCTGCCATGGCAATGATTGATGAAATCTGGTTTGTGTTTTTTATTGCAGCGGCAGGTATATTCTTTATCCTCCAACAAATCATCCAAAAAAGATTACCCAACCGTGAAAAATGGCTCGAATTACTGTTATTGATTGTGATTCCAGTATTTTTCTCCATCATCCAGGGTGGTGTATTAACTGGTGTGGCGAGAGGATTGCTGGCAGGGGTTATGGGCATAGGTAATGCTGGCGCAGACTTATATTATTCAATCGATTTTCCTGTCCGTTGGCCACCGGCCATCATCTCTGCACATTTAGGTGTCTTGTCGCTGACCCATTGGGCACAATTGGTTGTTGCATTTTTCGAAGTTGGTCCGATCTTTTTGATCTTTCCACTCCTCATCATCTGGAGTTTAAAAGCTTTTCGTGCCCAAAAAACGATCTTCAGCATACTGGCGATTGGTGTGGGGTTAAGTATCCTGGCGATCTTTGTTGAATACCAGGGCTCCGCAGGTATCTCCGCTTCAAAACGTCTACTTTTATTTGGCACCGATCTGTTGGATTTGTTTGCTGTTCCCTTACTGTGGCATTGGCTCAGTAGGAAACGTATGCAGGTGAAAATGCTGGTAAGTGGTATTACATTTATGACCATGGTCGGTGGTATGATCTATTTTCTGATCTCCAGTATTGCTATTCAAAGACCGGTGCTGAGTTATTTCATTAATTTGATGGATGCATCTGTTCAAAACATTTATTGGGATCAACTGGATGAAAATGCCATGGTTTTCGATTTTAATCCATCCAGAGCTACGACAATTTTTGCCCGACCCATCAAGTCCAGCATTACCTGGTACGAAGATTTGCCTGAATATAAGCGCATGCAGAAAAATCCGGATCCATTTTTATTGAATGAAGCTGGTTTCTCGCATATGTATATATCCCGAGAAGATTACCGGCATCTTTCAGCACGATCAAAGTATTTGTTGAAAAATGCTTGCATCAGCAGAGTATATGAAAATGAGGATTGGCAGGGTGATTTCCGCTGGCTTTTGGATATTTCAGCCTGTAAAAAGTAGTTATTTACCAAAGTGACCCACATGGTAGACTTCGCCCATTAAGGAGGGTGTGCCAAGCATCTTTATTCTTTTTATTTCTGTGAATAGCTTCCTGGCTGCCTGATACACATCTTCTTCGGTGGAGAAGTGTTCATCCCGAATATTGTGACCTAACAGACGAAACATGAAGACCATGAACGCTCGTTCTACCGGCACACCATAAATCACCTGGCCACCCGGTTTGAGTACCCGATGGATCTCTGAAAAAGCCTGGATTAGTTCTGCTGGCTTCAAATGTTCAAGAATGCTGATGAGGAGAACAGTGTCAAAGGTGTTTGCTTCATATGGCATGGAGAGCACGGAACCGTTTTTCAGATAGGTTCTGACTCCATATTTGGCAAAGAGATCTTCCACTTTATCAATCTCAACCGTGAGGTCGAGACCATGAATCTCTTTGTATAGTGGATCCAGATTCAAGAAAGTTAACCCGGTGCCAAAGCCAATTTCAAGGATTTTATCCCCGCCTTTGCATTGCGAGAGACAAAATTCCACCCGTAGGCGATACATTTTACCGAAAATGGGGAAGTAATAATATTTGATGGGGTCCAATTCATTAACACCGGCATATTCATTTTTGGGTAGTAATTTCAGTACAGGGATTTCTTCCATTTGTTTCATCGTTTCCCCTAGATAAATTTAATCCTTCTGGCAGCTACCCAGAGCATACGCATCAACAACATGCCATGCTTCCAGCGCTGAATATTGGTGCTGCCATACGTTCTTTCACGGTAGCGGATGGGCAGATCGATGATCTTATGATTCAGTTTGGCCGATCCAAAGATCAGATCGAAATCGCCAAAGGGATCAAAATCACCGAAATAGGTTCGGTTATTGGCGATCCTCTCATAATCCGATTTCCAGAGAACTTTTGTGCCACACAGGGTGTCTTTGATGCTTTGACCCAACAACCATGAGAATGCCAGACTGAAGAATTTATTCCCCAGAAAATTGAAAAAGCGCATGGCTTCTTTTTCCATCGGGTAGACCAGCCGGACGCCATTGATTAAGTCACCTTTGCTGTTCACCAGAGCATCATAAAAACGCGGGAGATCTTCAGGTGGCACGGTCAGGTCAGCGTCCAGGATCATGAGGATATCACCGGTAGCTTTTTCAAAACCCAGACGGACGGCATCCCCTTTGCCTTTCCCCGTTTGTTGAAATACACTGGCGGGTCGTTGGAATTTGGCAATATTTTCCTGAATGACTTCGAAGGTATTATCCTGGGAATGCCCTTCCACAAACACAATTTCGGTTTGTGAACCCATTTTGGGCACTCGCTGGAAGATGTTTTCGATATTCCCGGCTTCATTTCTGGCTGCGATGACCACGGAAACCGAAGCCTGATTGGGTTGACCATGTGGTTTTGGTCTGGCAACCATGAAGTTCGTCATACAAAAATGATGGAAAGGCCAAAGGCGCGCAATGAAGCGGTTGAAGAAGGGCGTGATGAGTGGAATCTGGAATGGAAATAGTATTTCGGTCCATGAGCGCACAACTTCAAAATCGCAGATCTGCAGAAGATTTTCCAGATCATGATGAGTCAACCAGTTCTGGTATTCAAATGGTTTTGCCACTTTTATTCTTTGGGCAATTTTTAGAGGAACTTCCCATAAACGGCTATAGTAATTAAGAATAATGCGCGTTTTTGGGGTGGAATATCTTGATAATTGAGAAAAAATATCCTGAACATCCCAGACATCATTGACCAGATCGGAAAGGATGATGAAATCAAAAGGCGTATCCAGGTCTGGCAGTTCCTGTGCATTTCCGTTCATAAATGTCAAATGCGGATATCGATGACTCGAAATTCTGATCATTTCCGTAGAGAAATCTATCCCAACCCCAGCAGATGGCTCTACGGAGGCTAAAAGATCTCCTGTGCCAGAACCGATTTCCAGAACCGTGCTGCCATTTGGAATGATGTATTGATATATTTTTTGCAAGCGGCGGTGGTAATATGAACTCCAGTCTTTCTTTTGTTCGCTTTGAATGGCAATACGATCCCACAGCGCTTGACGAGCGCTGGTAAATTTTTGATAAACCTCATCGTTTGGATTAATATACCCTGCCATGATTTCCTGCTATTACTTTTGTGTCTGGAAGTATATCAAAAAGCAGGTATTGGTCAAAGGATTTTTGAAAATCAAATAATCGAATACCGGGAGATTTTCTTCTTTCTCAAATCAATGGCTTTGTTGACAATGCTCCCTTTCAACGTGTACAATCCATGAGGTATGGACCCACGTAGCTTTTTAAATGAACAACAATTGGACGCTGTCACCGTTGCAGGTGGAGCCACTTTGGTACTGGCAGGGCCAGGCTCGGGAAAAACCCGGGTTCTGACTCATCGAATTGCTTATCTGATCGATCAGGTGGGCATCCCTCCTTATCGAATTTTAGCCGTGACATTCACCAATAAAGCAGCGAATGAAATGAAAAAACGCCTGGAAAGCATGGTGCCGGAGCGCGCTCAAAGTGTCTGGTTGGGCACATTTCATTCGATCTGCGTCAAGATTCTGCGGCGGGAAGCAAGGTATCTACCGGTTGACTCAAATTTCACCATTTATGATGTCGATGATCAGGCCGCTCTGATCAAGAACATCCTTAAAGATCTGAATTTGAATGACAAGCTTTATCGACCTGGTGCGATTCAGGAGACGATTTCGCGGGCAAAGAATGAGATGATCATGCCCAAGCAATATAACATTCGTACGTCGCGGGATGCAAAAATTCAGGAGATTTACGAGCGCTATCAGGCGAGTTTGCGTGCCTGTAATGCTATGGATTTTGATGATTTATTACTCTCGGCACTGTCTCTATTGTATGAAAATGATGATATTCGCGAGAAATATGCTGCCCGGTTTGAGCATGTGCTGGTGGATGAGTTCCAGGATACCAACCAGATTCAATATGAGTTGGTAAGACTATTATCCAGTGTGCATAAAAACTTATTTGTGGTCGGGGATGAAGACCAATCGATCTATCGCTGGCGCGGAGCGGACTACCGCAACGTGCTGCGTTTTGAAGAGGATTATGGCAATTTCAGCAAGGTATTGCTTGAACAGAATTACCGCTCCACACAGAAGGTTCTCGATTTGGCTCGTTCCATCATAGACCAGAATCATCATCGCACTCCCAAAGCGCTCTTTACCGAAAGAGGCAGCGGGTCATTAATCCGCTTTTACAACGCCGAAGATGACCGTGATGAAGCCGATTATGTGGTACGTACGATTCGATCAGAGATTAAAAAGGGAACCAGTCCGGCATCCTTTGCGATTATGTATCGCATGAATTCGCAATCACGTATGCTGGAAGAGGCCTTTATGAAAGCCGGGATCGCATATCGACTGGTGGGTGCGCAACGCTTCTATGGCCGGCGAGAGGTCAAGGATGTGATCGCCTTTTTGCGGTTGGTGCACAACCCGAAAGATGAAGTCAGCATCCGGCGGGTGATCAATGTGCCACCGCGGAAAATTGGTGATAAATCGGTTGAGAAGCTGGCTGAAGTCGCCCGACTTACGGAAAGCAGCCTGGGGGATGTTCTGCAGGAATTGGGTGTGCTGGGATCACAGTCTGAACTCTGGGGGGCATTGGATCGTAGTGCTGCCTCGATCCACCAATTTGCCCGATTGATGGTCGGCTGGTTGGAGATCAAGGATAAGGCTTCATTACCGGATTTATTCGATCGCATCCTGCTGGATGTGGAATATCAGGAATACTTACAGGATGGCTCTGAAGAAGAAGTGATTGATCGCTGGGGCAATGTGCAGGAGTTACGGCGTCAGGCATTTGAGTTTGAAGATCTAGGATTTGCATCTCTGCTGGAGAATCTGGCTTTGGTTTCCGACCAGGATACGATTGCGGAGAAACTGGACAGTCCAACCTTATTAACGCTGCATGCAGCCAAAGGTCTGGAGTTTGATCGAGTCTTTATCATCGGGCTGGATGACGGTGTTCTACCGCATAATCGTTCATTTGAGGATGAAGAAGAAATGGCTGAAGAACGGCGTTTGTTCTATGTAGGCATCACCCGCGCACGTGATCAACTGTATCTGGTGCGGGCTGAGCGTCGCAGCATGTTTGGTTCCTATGAAATGCAATTTCCGTCACGGTTCTTCAAGGATGTCCCCGATGAATTGGTGCAGATCGAATCCCCACAACGTTCGTCCACCCAACGCGGGTATGACCGCTGGGAAAGGGGATCCTATCGGAATGGTTCGGGAAGAAGTCGCCGGAATCAGGAAGATTCTTTCTTTGACAGTTGGGATGAAAAAGCGACATCAACTCACACCTGGAAAAGTGTAAACACTAACCGAGAAAATCACTTGGGGAATACAGGGCATGCAGCCATTCTCCCACAAAAATCAGATGCACCTCAACGCGAAAAGAAAACCGAGCCAACTTATATAGCCGGGATGAAGGTCAAACATCCGTCTTTTGGAGAAGGCATGATATTGAATGTACGGCTGGAAGGGGATGGGGAAGAAACACTGGATATTTTCTTCTCAGAGATGAAGCAACAGAAAAAACTGGCAGCTTCCTTTGTAAAACTTGAAATTTTGCTTTAAGAAAAGAGGTTTTATGCAGGCTGACCCTACCCCGGATACGAATAAAACCAAAAGCAAAGTCGGATTAATCGCGCGATCGACATTGATTATCAGTGCTGGATGGGGAGCATCGATTGTGGTCGGTCTGCTTAGGCAACGCATCATCGCCGGGCAGTTCGGCACCAGTGCGGTTCTGGATGCTTTTACCGCCGGGAATGTCGTCCCGGAATTGATCTACACCATGCTCTCCGGTGGAGCGCTGGGATTTGCATTTATCCCGGTTTACAAAGAACGACTGGAGAAGATAGGAAACGCCAGTGATTTATTCAGCAAAGTGATCAACTGGATTTTTCTGATCACGCTGTTTTTGTCATTGCTGGCGTTCTTATTTGCGCCATTCCTGGTGACATCCAATTGGGGTGTCGGCGCGCTCTATCCAGCTGATGTGCAGGATTTGACCATCAATCTGATGCGGGTATTATTGCTCTCCACCATCATTTTTTCCATTTCCAGTATTCTCACATCCACCCTGTATGCGCATGAACATTTCATTACACCAGCATTATTACCCTCCCTTTATAGCGCCGGGATCATTTTTGGTGCCCTGGTGTTTGCACCTACCTGGGGAATTTTTGGCATCGCCTGGGGAGCTGTGTTAGGTTCACTTTTACATCTATTGATTCAAATACCAGCTTTAATCCATTACAAAGTCAAGTGGAGACCAATGCTTTCCTTCGATCCCTTCGTGCGTAGGGTTGCCATCTTGATGTTACCGCGAATTATTGATCTATTGATGGCACGCGCCAGTATCAACTGGTTGAATGCTACCCTCAGTTCCCGGCTGGGTGAAGGCAGGCTGGCAGCTCTGGATTTTGCCTACCGGTTAATGAACATGCCCTGGACACTCATCGGTACAGCCATCGGTATTGCAGTCTTTCCTACCATGGCTGCTCTGGCTGCGCAAAAAGATGTGGATGCACAACGCAAAGCTTTCAGTGGATCACTGCGAGCAATTTTAACGCTGGCGATCCCTGCGGCAGCTGCTCTGATTTTATTTGGTGAGCCCATTATTCGCGTTCTGTTTGAAGGGGGAGAATTCACAGCTGATAGCACCCAATTGGTCTATTATGCCTTGCGTTTCTACACATTAGCTCTGATCAGTCAATCCATGTTGGAAGTGGTGGTGCGGGCTTTTTCTGCCCAGCAGGACACTTACACCCCTTTATACATTTCTATTTTTACCACGATGATTAATATTGGTCTGGCTATCTGGTTTACCCGTCCGATTGAACAGGGTGGCATCTCGCATGGTGGTCCAGCTTTTGCCAATGGTCTGGCGGTGTTGCTGGAAGC
>JACZIY010000310.1 GCA_014860845.1 Anaerolineaceae bacterium | reverse complement strand
AAGACATAAGAGGTATCTTCAATTCTGGTTAATCCAGTTGAAATAAACGATTTGGGTGGAATCTAGTAAAAGGCATTAAAGTTTGCCATAGTTAAAAGTAATTATTAAAGATTTTAAATATTATTAGGAAAAGTAAATTCTCTACAACTCTTATAATTCTTAAATTCGTAAATTGTCATGCACGGTATCAAAAAAAATTCCTGATTTTCAATATAATTAAACTTTCAAACCAAATATCCAACAATCAATGATGGAGGAACATCGCATGGCTTTAAGCAAGTCACCTACCAATGGCAACGACCGTTTGAAATGGTATCAAGATGCAAAATTTGGCATGTTTATCCACTGGGGAGTATACAGTGTTGCGGAAGTGGAAGCATCCTGGCCAATCATGGCACCCGATCTTTCAGAAGCCATGTTTTCAAATCAAACACGAATAAGTGAAAAAGATTATTCTTCTTTACCTACCAGATTTAACCCCACCGGCTTTGATGCTGATGCGTGGGTGCAAATTGCCAAAGAAGCAGGAATGCGCTACATTGTCATAACATCAAAACATCATGATGGGTTCTGTATGTTTGATGCTCCGGGAACAGATTACAAAATCACAAATACCCCTTATGGGAAGGACATATGCCTTGAATTAGCCCAAGCCTGTGCCAGGCAGGATATGCCTTTGGGTTTTTATTATTCTCCACCAGACATGCAACACCCAGGTTATCGTAATACGAGTAAACCCGCCACAAAGAATTGGACGGGCGAACCTAAACGAAAAGAGTGGGATGAATACCTGAATTATATGGGGAGCCATATTCGGAAATTACTGACAGATTATGGAAAAGTAAGTATTATTTGGTTTGATGGATTAACAAACCACGGGAAATATGACCCACCTCGATTTCATAAACTAATCCACGAACTCAGTCCTGGTACTTTGATAAATGATCGTTTGGGTAATGGCTTTGATTTCGTCACCCCGGAACAATTTATTCCAAAAAAAGGAATACCAGCCAAAACCGGTAAACCACCTTCTGGGATTGATCCCGGAGGAGATAGTTTTTTCAATACTGTATGCTTTTTATTCAAAATTCCCCTTATCCGAGATTGGATCCGCAAACAGATGGGGAAATATTCCGATGGGACTCTTGAATTAACACCTGTACATCAAGCACCTTATCCCTCGCCGGAACAGTTCCAACCTTGGGAAACATGTATGACGATGGGTCAAACTTGGGCATATAACCCCAATGAGACAAAATGGAAAACACCTAAAGACCTTTTGCACAACTTGATAAATGTTGTCAGCCGGGGTGGGAACTATTTGCTCAATGTCGGCCCAACAGCCGAAGGTTTTTTTCCACCAGAGGCGATTGAACGTTTAGAATATTTAGGCAAATGGATGAAGACTTATCATCCTGCTGTTTACGGGAATACTTACACCCCATTAGAAGTACAACCATGGGGACAGGCAACCAAGAAAGATAATAAAGTATATTTGCACATTTTCAATTGGCCAGAAAATGGAAAACTGGTAATTGAATCTTTTCCCGGATTAGCCAGGCAAATCAATCAATTTACAGGCGAAAATTTACCATTTACCCAAAATAACGGCCATCTTGAGATTTCTTTGCCCATGGAACCATTGGATCCTGATGTGTCAGTTCTGGTTGTTGAAATTGAAAATACAGAATCCGGTTGGCATGATTATTCTATCCCCACCAACTTGGTTACACCATTAGGTAAATACATTAAAACCCAGGCAATATTTAGTGGAATAATTAATGCTTTTATTAACGGTCTAATCGCTTTCTTTTCGTATCGTTCCCGAACGGGTATCCCTTTTACTGAAGCGGCAGTAGATATTCCAATAACGGTTTTTATCCTTGGTTTTCTTGTATCCTGGATCACAATTGGTTCCGTTCGAACAGAATTTATAAAAGGGAATATTGCTAAACCTTTGAAACGAGGTCTTAAACTACCAAAAAGTGCAGCTCTAAGCGCTGTAATCCTAGCTGTTTTAGGTTCAATTATTTGGGGTGGTATCCTGGTTGGCATTCTTTATTTTATAAAAGCTGATGGATTTAGCAATTCGGAATACATCGTCACAAAGACTCTTTATACTGGCCTAACCGCGGGTCTGGCATCTATTGTCTCTATATTATGTGTTGCCCACGACAAGAACAGGAAATAATTATGAAACGCTATGGAAGTATCATCAAACTTAAACCTGAGATGCTTAATGAATACAAGGAATTACATGCCAATGTCTGGACAGAAGTACTTCAAATGATTAAAGAATGTAATATCCAAAATTATTCGATATATTATAAAGATGGTTTTCTTTTCAGTTATTTTGAATATACAGGCATTAATTTCTCCAAAGATATGGATAAAATGGCTGCTGATCCCACAACCCAGGCGTGGTGGAAATTAACCGAACCCTGTCAGCAACCGTTGGAATCCCGTGCAGATGGCGAGTGGTGGGCAACAATGGAAGAATTTTTCCATCTTGACTAAAAAGGATTTAAAATGAATTCCCGCCAACGCATCCTTGCATCCATTGATCATCAGGAACCAGATCGACTTCCGGTTGATCTGGGTGCAACTCCAAGTTCTGGTATTTCTGCCATTGCATATGATAATCTATTGCGTATCCTTCCATTAAAAGATAAACGGAATTGGGTTTATGATGTCGTTCAACAGGTGGCCCAGCCTTCGGACGAATTTCTGGATTATTTTTCTATAGATGCAATTGATTTAGGACGTACTTTTAATCAGGACGACAACGATTGGTATGATTACACCCTACCTAATAACAGCATAGCTCAACAACCTGTTTGGTTCAAACCGGAAATGCATATTGATGGATCAGCTTTGGTTCATAAAAATGGTGAAGCTATTGCAGCCATGCCAGCTTCAGCGTTTTCTTATGATCAAATAATTTTTCCTTTTCTGGATGGTTACCCCGCGAGATTTGGTACAAATCTGGATGAAGCAATGGGGAAAGTGCACTGGTCAGCTCTGGCACACAGCCCTTGGGATCATGCCAACGAAGAAGATTTCTGGGATACACTCCGCATAAAAGCGATTGAATTGCGAGAAAGAAGTGACCGTGCAATTGTTCTTTCAGCCGGTTGCAACCTTTTCGAATGGGGCACCTTCTTACGTCGTCTGGATAATTTCCTCATGGATCTTATTCTTGATCCAAAAGGTGTTGAACGTCTGTTAGATGCGTTAATGGAACGCCATCTCAACTCCCTCGAAAAAATCTGTGCTTCGGTTGGTGATGTGGTAGATATTATCCGCCTAGGTGATGATCTGGGAATGAATAATGGACCATTGATGGGACCGAATACGTATCGAAAATTTTTTAAACCACGGCACACCGTCTTATGTGACTTCATAAAAAAGAATAGCAATATGCGAACTTTTCTCCATTCATGTGGATCAATCTACAAGTTAATACCTGATTTAATTGACTCTGGTTTTGAAGTAATTAATCCTGTACAGACTAATTCAAAGGATATGCAACCAGAGCGACTCAAAAAAGAATTTGGTGCAGAAATCGCCTTCTGGGGAGGTGGTGCGGATACACGTTCTGTATTAAATACTGGTACGCCTCAAGAAGTTATGGACCACGTTCGGTCAAACATCGAAACCCTGGCACCCGGAGGTGGATTCATCTTCAATACAATTCACAATATCTTACCGGATGTTCCTCCGGAAAATATTCTGGCAATGTTCAAAGCGATTGATAATTATCGTTAATACTACCAGGAGGAGCCGTCAAATGACAAAAAAAGTATTAATCAGCGGATGTTACGATCTTCTCCATAGTGGTCATATCGAATTCTTTCGTGAAGCTGCTGCCTATGGCGATCTATACGTTGCTCTGGGTTCGGATAAAACGATATATGATCTTAAGGGAAGGCTTCCAATTAACAATGAAATTGAACGTCAGTTTATGGTCAGGTCAATATCCTATGTAAAAGAAGCCTTTATATCGAAGGGTTCTGGGCTTTTGGATTTTGAAACTGAATTCCGTTCTATTCAGCCGGATTATTTGATTGTCAATGAAGATGGTGATTTACAGGAGAAACGCCAGTTATGTACTGAATTAGGAGTGGATTACATAATCCTTAAACGTCAACCTTATGATAATCTCCCTCCGCGCTCTACAACGGCTCTT
>JACZIY010000035.1 GCA_014860845.1 Anaerolineaceae bacterium | reverse complement strand
ATTGTAAACATGGCATAAACTTTATTCACGTTTATTTATTAAGATTCAGAAATTCTTTTTATGGCATGGATATTGCATTTTTATACTCAATAATCTGATAAATGAAGCCAGGTGTCCATGCAACGATTTCTGAAATCATTACGTATAATTCTCATAATCTTTGTGTTGTTCTCGAGTTCGGTTCAGGCGGATGATGGCACCAACTCACAATTGGTATATTTGCCTTTGGTATCCAATGAAAAGTACTCCGATCCATGGTTAGGCCCGGACGGTGGTTTTGTGGTGAACATGGTTACCAGCCCTTCCAATTCGAAAATCATTTATGCAGGAACCTGGGGAAACGGGGTTTTCAAGAGTATTGATGGAGGGTTGACGTGGAAAAAATCCAGTAATGGCTTGGGAGATCTGTTAATCAACTCGTTAGCAATTGATCCTCAGAATCCAAAAATCCTGTATGCAGGCACATATAATGATGAAATCTATAAAACCACGAACGCAGGTGAAACCTGGTTCCATTCCAGTCAGGGCATTCAGGATTATTCAGTTGTTTATACAATCGCAATCGATCCTTATAACCCCGATATCCTGTATATTGGTACCCGAGGAAAAAATGCTGTAGATCCACCGCCCTGGAGTGGTATTGTTTATCGCAGTAAAAATGAAGGCATCAACTGGTCACCAGTTTTGCAAAATGTGGGTGGAGATGAACAACAGGATTGGGCGTACGATATTGTGGTAAATCCAAAGAACCATTGTATGGTTTTTGTTGCCATGCACGAGTATGGAGTCTATCGCAGCTTGAACTGTGGCGACAGTTGGGAAAGTATGAATGGAGATGGGTTGACGGATCTTTCTGGAAGAGCATTGGTGATTAATCCCAGTGGTACAGATAGCGATGCTGTTTATTACGGAACGTGGCATCGCAACGGTGTGTATAAATCCACCAATAATGGTGATAGCTGGGCGAATCAATTTCTCTATTCAAAAATCTATAATATGGACATAGATTCACAACAACCCAGTATTCTATATGCTGCAGATTTTTATGAAGGCATACTGAAAACAACCAATGGGGGAGGTAGTTGGGTGAATATTGGATTAGGTGAAAACTTATTGTATACCGTGATGGTCAATCCATTACAACATACGCAGATATTTGTTGGCACAGCCGGGAATGGAATTTTCCGCAGTGATCAGAGTGGGGGAGGATGGGTTCACAGCCAGAATGGACTAAATAATTCATATATTACTGGAATTCAGGTTCATCCGACTCAGTCAACTCAATTATTCACCAGCACGTCTCGGGGAGGATTCCACGCATCCCAGAATGGTGGTGAAAGTTGGCAACAACTCAATAATGGATTAACCGATCTGGATGCAAGAGGGTTCGTGCTCCATCCACAAAATCCGAACCAGGTTTATTTATGGACGTTGGAAGGTGGGTTGTTCACCTGCACATTGCCAGATTGTAAATGGAACCAGAAAAATATTGGGTTACCGATATTGGATCTTTTATCAATTTCGGGTTCTGTTTTTTTTTCACAAAACGAATTAGAAAGGGAAATGGTAGCAAATTCTGAGGATTTGATTATGGAGGATTCCAAATCGGTCAGTTATCAACCATTGAATGACCTGGAATTTTCTATCAGTAATCCAGCCATTGTTTACCTGGCAACCAGTGCAAATGGGGTGTATCGGAGCAACAATGGCACAGAGAGTTGGTCACAGGCGGGATTAAGAGGAATAAATGTACAGAAATTAGCGCTTCATCCTGCTAATAGCGACATGGTTTATGTATCTGAATTTAATAGTGATCAGGTTTATACAACCAACAATGCGGGTGCTTCATGGAGCAGCAGCCAGATACCGGGTGGGGTAGTGAATGATCTTACAGTTTCTCCTTCTCAACCTGGAACGGTTTATGTTGGGACAAATAGTGGAATCTATAAAAGGACCGATGGAGGTGACTGGATATTGTTCGGATTAGCTGACAAGGTGGTGTCTACGATTGGGATTCATCCCAAGCAGCCAAATTTAATCGTAGCTGGGTGTTCTGCTTCTGCCTATTATTCCCGGGATGGAGGTGTTAATTGGGTAGAGGCTGCCAGTGATTTATTTGGCGCAACAATTAAGGTTGTGACATTTGATCTGGAAAAGTCTAACTTGGCTTATCTGGGAACCAACACACAGGGTATTTACAGACTAACAATAAAATGATCGAACTCCCAAAAATCTCGTACACGATTGAGTTTGGTTCTGGATGAGTTTTCAAATGATTGGAACTTTTGGTTAATTTTGTACGTCTTCTTGTTATCCTCAATTTGCAGGCTATTATTTTCTGTATGTAAAACAATCAGTCAGCATTGACCATCATTGAGGATTATATCGATGACAGGAAAAGATACAATGCGTATTACTCAATTTATCTTAATATTCATATTTTCAATCACTGCTGTTTTTCTTCTGGCAGCGGAGGATCCGCCGCAGCCTTTTCAGGCTACAGATGAAATCGAGAAAGACCTTTCTATTGCATTTTCAGAAAGAACTTCTCATTTGTTAGATCAAAAACTTGTGGCTTTTGACCTGTTTACTCCTGAGATTGATACAGCATTTATCGCCCCGGATGGAAAAATTGCTGTGATCTGGTTGACGTTACGAGATGATTCTGGCAGGATTGTAGCAACTGAACCTGGATTAGCGCTGGCAAAGAAAATTGATAATCATTGGGAAGTTCTTTTACCAGGTGATCCTGATTGGGAAGAGACGTTTGTTGGCTTATCTGATGAAATGTTACCCCTGGAACAACGACCTTCTCCTAAAAGTGTTGCAATCGATAACCTGAGTGTTACAACAACACTGACGGGATATTATCTGCCGTATGCTGCAGGAACGAAACAATGGTTGGAGGGGTCGATCAGTCATTTCCAATATATCCCTGATTTGGGGTATCCATCCTGTTTAGAAGAGAATTGCCGTTATGCTTATGACTTTACGAACACCAACCATTTCCCTCTATTAGCATCGAAAGACGGAACAGTTCTGAATTCGCGCGATAGCTGTAGTGATGGGAATCCTTATTGTACGAATTATATTGTCATCAAAGATACAAACAATCAAACCTATCAACTCTATTTACATCTTTCTTACGGTACGATCCCCAATAAATTGACTGATGGAACATTTGTTAAGCGAGGACAATATATCGGAGACACCGATGATACCGGGTACAGCACCTCTAATCATGTTCATTTTATGGTGGTAGATTCCCTATGGTTTGATTACAATAGTCAATATTATTGGGGGCATTCAATAGATGTCCGATTTGCAGATGTGACCATTAATAGCGGAATTCCACGTACCTGCTATGAAGTGACCAATTTTCAAATCTATGATGGTGCTACAGAGTGTAATGGTGATAAATCTGATCCTCGCAATCCAAACAATGATTGGTTTGTGTCAGGAAATGTTGGTGCTTATCCTCCAACAGGGACACTGACTCGTCCGGTTGCAAATGCAACGGTTGCATCTGGGGTTAATCCCATGATTGATGTGACCGCTACCGCCAGTGATGATGTGCGGGTTACAGCTGTTCGGATGGTAGCGAAATTGAATAACCAATGGATTGAGATTGGTCCAAAAGTCACTCAACAGGTGTCACCCGGTACATACGATTGGGATGTAAACCTTTGTGAAGCTACGCCAATGAATGGACCTTTGGAAGTTGCGTTACGGGTGTGGGATCATGAAGGCAATGTCGGTTCTGCATTAAATCCCAGAACGATCCAGGTGGATCATGCCTGCCCACCCCCTGCCAGCAAGCTCAATCCTGCCATAAGTTATGATTCTACTGCTACAAAGCTAAGTTGGAGCGTTACCAGTATGGGAGCAGGTTTGGGATC
>JACZIY010000309.1 GCA_014860845.1 Anaerolineaceae bacterium | reverse complement strand
AAAGAGCATCCCGAACTGGTACGCGGTATGGTCAAAGCGATCAGTCGTGGAATCCAAACCTCGCTGGATGACCCCGAGGATGCCTACAAAATTAGTGAAAAATATGTTGAAAATCTGGCGCAGGCCAACACAGCTGTCCAGAAAGAGGTATTGCGCATCTCTATGGATTACTGGCAGGCTGATCCATTGGGTTATAGTGATCCGGGTGCCTGGGAGAATATGCATGAGATCTTATTGGAAATGGGGTTAATCAGCCAGGCGATTAATCTGGATGATGTTTATACCAATGAATACCTTTACAAATAAAACTATGGAAAAAGTGCGGCCATTTTTGACTGTAAAAGACTTGCACATCACCTTTGCGATTGAAAATGGTGGATTACAGGCATTACAGGGTGTCAATTTTCAGGTTGCACCACAGGAATTTGTTTGTGTGATCGGCCCCTCTGGAAGCGGAAAAAGTACTCTGCTGCGGGTAATCGCAGGCGTATTACAACCCTCACATGGCGAGGTGAATTTCTCCTATGATGGAGACCGGGAAGTGAAGATCGGTTATGTCTTTCAGCAAGCCAATCTGATGCCCTGGCGTACAGTGATTGAGAACATAACCCTGCCATTGGAGTTGAATCAAATTTCCATCGAAGATGCTCGCCAAAAAGCGCTTGAATTGATCGATCTTGTTGGGCTGCGTGGCTTTGAGCAAACTTGGGCACAGGAACTCTCGGGTGGTATGGCGCAACGGGTGGCGATTGCCAGAGCTCTGATCCAGGATCCGGATTTACTCCTGCTGGATGAACCGTTTGGATCACTGGATGCGCTGATGCGTGAACAGATGGGTGCAGAACTTTTACGAATCTGGCAGGCACGCCGGACCACCGTGTTGATGGTCACACACTCCATCTCGGAAGCTTTGTTGCTTTCCGATCGTGTGTTGGTATTGAGCGCCCGCCCGGGACGTATCTCCTGTGATTTTCCGGTTAACTTGCCACGACCACGCCAGGAAACATTACGATACACAAGCGATTTTTCTCAGATGTCACAAAAATTACGGGCAGAGATTTTACCTGATTAGGTCTCTCTACCCGTTAAAGGTTAATGGGTGGTTTTGGTTTTTATCCCAATAAATTCCAGAAATAGAATGACCAAAGAATGGCCAGAGCAAACAGGGTCAATAACGTGTAAAACAAACGGCTCTTGATCGTCCAGATGCCTTTGACCCAATTGATCACTGCAAAAACCAGGGTCGTCAGACCGAAGATTGCCATCAAAATTGGGATAAAAAACAGTTGGTCAGAATTAGCTGGCATTCCAAACCACGCCCGGGGTACACCAAACGCTGGGTGGGTATCCGCGAAAACCGAACCAAAATTTACCAGGAAATACAGGAAAAAGATTCCGAATAATCCAGCACTCAGGCGGGATAGGCGTGCCAACAAGGGTCGTTTTTCGTGCTGCTTCAAACCTCCAAAGAAAGACACAATCCAGGAAATCATGGCAATCAGAAACAGAATTAACCCACCGACCAATATAAAAATATGTAATGGAAGAGCTCGATACCAGGGAAATTTCAGGAACACAAATGGTAATGGGGGAGACAATGAAATCTGATTATCGATCGTTCTTAGCAGCAGTTTATCACCAGGGTCATCGGGGTTGACCAACAATCCCGGTTCCACTTCCACATAAGGCAAGGTTTTCCCTCCGAAAGTGACATAGACACGCTCCTCTTTTACACGCACATTTACAGGTGACATCAAACTGAGGATTTTTTCAAAGCTAGTGAAGTTGGAACGTGCCAAAAAATAGGTGCCAGCATATTGATCTGCCCGGCTGGCAAAATCATCCATTGGGGTTAAAGAAACATTTTCTTCTGAGGGATAGTAGCGATCGAGAAAGGCTGTGATCAATTGTTCAGCGACCATACCTCCGCTAGTCCCATTGGTGGACACGAAAATACCAGTGTTTGATTCAGGTAAAAGATATAACTGAGAATGAAAGAGTGCTGTGTCACCCCCATGAGATAAGGTGTATTGGCTATTCTGGGTATTATAAAAAAAGCCATAAGTCATGCCACCCATTTGTGGAGCAGGGCTGTATAATGGGCTGTGCATCAATTGGGCTGTTTCTGTGGATAATATTCGGTTACCTGCAAATTCGCCTTCCTGTAAATGAGCAATCATAAAATTGGCCATATCCAGCCCGGTGGCACTTAGAGCACCGGCAGATGTGGCAACCACAAATTCAAAACTGCCTTCAATAAATTCCCCATTGAGAAAGTTGTAACCTTTGGACATCTGCCTGGCGAGCTCTGCTGGCAAAGGTTGCTTAAAAGTGGAGTGCTGCATTCGTAGTGGTTGCAAGATATTGCTGGCAATGTAGCTATCAAATGGCATGCCGGAGACCCGTTCGATGATATAACCACTTAATGCAGTGGCATAGTTGGAGTATGCCGCGTATTGCCCTGGAGGAAAGACACGCGCTGGCAGATTGGTCTTAACGTAGGTTTCCAAAGAACTTACATCTTCTGCATTTAATTTGAACAAACCATTCCCTTTGTCTTCAAAGCCAGCCATATGGGTCATGATCAACCGCAAGGTGATCGGTTGGGGGTAGGTAGCTGGAATCTCAAAATCAAGGTAGGTATTGACATCTGCGTCCAGATCCAGCTTTCCGGC